>JAHFDV010000384.1 GCA_023248815.1 Myxococcales bacterium | reverse complement strand
CGCTTCAAGCACGGCGGTTACGCCGCGCTCGAGGAGGAGACGCGTCGCCCCAAGTCAACGCCGCTCGCGACGGCAGAGGACATCGTGGTTGCGATTCTCGAGGCGCGTGCGAAGCACCCAAGTTGGGGGCCTCGCAAGCTCGTCGCGCTTCTCTCGCGGTCGTACGGGAAGGAGCCTCCTAGCGAGCGTACGGTTGCGCGAGTGCTGACGCGCTTTGGTCAGATTCGTAGACGACACGTGCGTCGTCGAGCGCGCTCCAGAGGTCCGCGCGAAGGCGAGCAACGACGTTTGGTCGTTGGACTTCAAAGGATGGTGGCGCACAGCAGACGGGGACAGGTGCGATCCGTTCACCGTGCGTGACGCGCACAGTCGATTCATCCTAGCGATAGAAATTATTCGACCCACCACCGTCGACGTCCGCGGTGTGATGGAGCGCCTCTTCCGAAAGCACGGACTTCCAAGCGCCATTCAATGTGACAACGGAAGCCCGTTCATCTCAACTCGCTCGAGAGGTGGCCTCTCGTGCTTGTCGGCGTGGTGGGTTTCGCTTGGGATCTCTATTCTTCGTTCACGACTTGCAAGCCCGCAGGACAACGGCGCTCACGAGCGAATGCATCTCGACATGGCGAAGGACCTCCAGCGGTATCCTGCGACCACGCGTGAAAGCCAGCAGCGAGCCTGCGCGCGATGGCGACAAGAGTTCAATCACGTGCGACCTCACGACGCGCTCGGCGGAAAAGTCCCCGCAGATGTCTATCGAGGCGTCGGGGGTTGTCTTCGCGAGCCACGCATCCCCGCCTATCCGGTCGACTGGATCACTCGAAGAGTATCCGTCTGCGGAAAGATCATTCTGAAGGGCGAGAAGACGTTTCTTAGCTGTGCGCTCCGTCGCCACGTCATAGCCCTAGAGCCGCTCAGCGGTCTCCGATACCGAGTCTGGTTTTATGAAGTGGATCTAGGAGAAATTGAGATCGCATCCGCAGATGTTCTCATCGCAGCGGCTCGTCGACTCCGCTCCGACGTGGCCGCATAACGAGACAAATGATGAAGATCGACTAAGAGAACTGACGCCGTAACACCTGCCAACACTGTCAGCCCAAAGGGCACTGAAGTGTCAGCGATGTCCTGACTGCCGCCACTTCAGGGTGAGGACAGGGACAGCGACTGCGACTGGGATGAGGATTGGAGACTTGGAATAGGATCGGGATCCGGCTTGCGAATGCGATAAACTGAAACCCACCGATGCGAATCCTCCTCGCCATCACCGGCAGCGTCGCCGCCTACAAAGCGCCCATCGTCGCGCGTGCGCTCCTCGCGAAAAAAGCGCACGTCACTCCCATCCTCACTCGCGCAGCCCACCACTTCCTCGGCCCCGCGACCCTCAGCGGCCTCACCGCCGAACGCGTTTACACGGACATGTGGGATCCCCACTTCGCGGGCGAGATGCACATCGAGCTCGCCAAGACGCACGATGTGCTCGCGATCGTTCCCGCGACAGCCGACACCCTTTCACGGCTCGCGCGTGGTCGCGCTTCCGACCTTCTGTCGGCTCTGGCGCTCTCGTTCGATGGCCCGATCCTCATCGCGCCCGCGATGCATCCGCGGATGTGGGCGCACCCCGCCACGCAGCGCAACGTGCGCACGCTGCTCGCGGATGGTCGCGTCACGTTCGTTGGGCCCATCGATGGTCCCGTTGCTTCCGGCGAGTCGGGCGTGGGGCGTCTCGAAGAGCCCGAAGTCATCGCTTCGCGCATTCTCGCGCTCGGCGATTCGTCCGCAGATCTCCGTGGCAAGACCATTCTCGTCACCGCAGGGCCCACGCTCGAAGATCTCGATCCCGTGCGCTTCATCGGCAACCGCTCGACGGGCAAGATGGGATTTGCGATTGCTCGCGCAGCGGCTCGTCGTGGTGCGCACGTGCTTCTCGTTGCGGGCCCGACCGACCTCGCGGTCCCGACGAAGTTTGCGTCCAAAGGCAGCATCACGCGGCACGACGTGCGGAGCGCCGTCGAGATGCACGCGGCGGTGCTGAAGCTCGCGGGCAAGAAGCTCGGGAAGGTCGACGCGATCATCAAGAGCGCGGCCGTTTCCGACTACCGCCCCAACGTGGTGAGCGCAGACAAGACGAAGAAAGGGAAGGGGCCTCTCACGATCGAGCTCGTGCGCACGCCCGACATCTTGTCGGAGCTCGGTGCAGTGCGGGCTCGCGCGAAGAACGCAGCGCCATTGCTCGTCGGTTTTGCGGTGGAGACGGGGAGCGACGAGCAGATTCTCGGCTACGCAAACGACAAACTCGAGCGCAAGCAGGTCGATCTTATCGTCGCCAACGCGGCCAAGGATTCATTCGGCAAAGAGTCGAACCGCGCGGCGTTCGTCACGCGCGAAGAGGCGCCTGTCGCGAAGACTGCGAAGAGTGCGAAGCGTCGATCCAAAGAGAAGACGCCGAGCGAGTCGGCCTTTTTTGAAGGAAGCAAAGCGGATCTCGCCGAGCGTATTTTGGACTTCGTCAGTCGACACATCGCGAAGCGAAAATAGGCATTCGTTGATGGCGTAGAGGGCGTAGCCACATGCCGTCAGCGAGGCTTTGGTCCTCGGGGACGTGCATCTTTCCGGGTAGAAGTGAGCCTACTGCTCGCCATTGCGCCGCAAACGGCTCAATCCAGGCACGGCCCCGCGTCGCAATTGTTGAACGTGCTGCACTCCGGTGGAAGCAGGAGCGCCTTCGTGCCCGCGTTGTTCGGCTCGTCGCCGCAGACGACTTTGTTCGCGTCGATCGCTCCGAGGCACGCGTTGAAGAACGCATCGCTCTTCGTCGTGTCGCCGCAGGTATCTTTCAAGAGATGACTCGTACACTGGCTGCACGTGAAGCCGCGAGCGTGTGAGAACCCCTCGCCGTGATCGTAAATCGTGCAGTCTTCCGAACCCGCCTTCTCCGGGCACGCAACGAGAAGAGGACAGAACGCCTGCACGAGCTGCTCGCACGGCGTGCCGGTTCGCGGCCCCGAATCCTGAGCGCCCGGTCCTGAATCTTGATTTCCCGAGGCGGAGTCTCGGTTGCCGCCGAGGCCGCCATCGCCATTCCCACCGCCATCGCCCGAGAGTCCGTTTGTCGTGTCTTCCCCCGAGCTGCAGGCGTAGAAAGCGGCGGAAGAAACACCGAGGGAAAGCGTGAGCGCGACGCGAAGAGAGAAACGTGTGGAAGTAAGCATATCTGCTCAGCATATCGTGGAGTTCCCTTGGGCCTCACGCATTTCGAAGACTGCGTAACCCATCCGTAACCGCGCACCGCCTACGCATAGACCTATGCGTATTTCCCGACTCGCCGTTCTCTTCCCGATCTCTGCAGCATCGGCTGCCCTCGCCGTCATCGCCTGCGGCTCCGAGACGGAGTCGCCTAGAAATGATCTTCCCGACGCGAGCATCGATTCGAATGCGCCCGATCAAGCGGCCCCCGACGCCGGCCATGACACGGCAGTTCCCGATACGAGCGCGCCCGACACTTCGACGACATGCAGCCTCGATGGCGGCAAAACGGGAGCGCTCTGCGGAGGCCAGTGCGTCGATCTCGCGACCGATCCGGCGCACTGCGGAACCTGCACACTCGCATGCACTCCTGGCTCGTATTGCCAGAATGGATGCGTCGATGTTGCCAGCGGTCTTCAGGGATTGCGTTGGAACTTGCCGTGCACCGCGCCGTACAACACCACGGTGTGCGTCACCGACGCCGTGAACATGCTGGCCTCCACGCTCAAGGGCAGCACGACGAGGCTCTACGCCGTCACGCTGCGCTTCCGCGGCATCGTCGAACAGAAGACTTACGTAGGCTCGAGCGCGACCGATGCGGGCCTCACCGGCACGCTCAACACGGGCTTCTATGTCGTCGGCGGCACGCCCGCTGCGGACGACTGGAACATCTACAAGCTCGAAGTGAGCGATCCCGCGTTCACCGCGTATCTCAACAACGGCGCTTCGGGTCACAACTACGTGGACCAGCTCGACTACACGACGACCGTCACGATGCGCGGCGGCTCGGACGTCACGCTCACCGCCGATCCCGTCGACAACGGCCCTTACGAGATCAAGAACGTGAGCCTCGAAGACGGCGGCGCGATCGTCGTGCCGGGAGTCGCTCCCGCGCCCGCTGCGTTCGACGGACAGTTCGTGCAGATGGACGTCGTATCCGTCGTTCCGCTCTGAGCGGTTGCTTCTGATCGCCGATTCTTGATCGCGCCCACGCTCGCAGCATTTCGATCTCTTTGGAGGTTAACAATGCGCGTCTCTTGCGCGAGTCGTGGGGCACCGCGAAGCTCGCAAGAGCTCGTGAGGGAATGGAAATAAGCCCGTTTTGGATGCGAGCGTCTTTGGCGGACGCACCCGCGCGACGTGGCCGCGATCAATAAAACGAGCGGACTGATCGTCCACGCCTTATGCGACGCGTTGCCATCTCGTTCCTCCCGTTCTGTTTCTCGCTCTGGCAAGGACGCCTTCGTTCGCGGCCACAGCGCGGCGGGCGCCGAGCAGAGCGTCTGGCAATTCGGAAGCAAGAGCTGCGCTCCCAGTTTCCACTCTCGAAGTGAACGAGTCGGTGTTCATGCACATGCGGGCGACCACCATAATGTGCTTCTAAAACAGTCTAAAAACGCGTCCAAAGAGCGCGCGACACCTTGCTGCGAAGGCAGTGGCGCATAAGCTGACGAGATGAGCTTTTCATCTTGTCGATCGCTTCGTCTCGCACTCCCACTGCTCGGTCTCGCAGGGCTCACGGCCACGGTCGGCTGCGAGTCCGAGGAGTGCACTTCGGAATATCGCATCTATCAAATCACGATCGCGCGCGACATCGCGACGCCGTTTGCCGAAATCAGCAACGTCGAATTCACGGCCTGCGCTGGCGATCATTGCGAAACGGTGAGCCCCATCGGCGGCAGGTTCAATCCGGATACGCCTTACGGGATTCTAAAGGGCAGCGTTTCCGCGAACGCCGACGGCTCGACGCACCTCGATGCGAGCATGGACTCGGGAGAAAGCTCGAACCCGCTTTCTCTCAGCGCGGTCGACGCGGCTGGAACCAAAGTACTCGACGTCTCGGGAACCATCGCGTGGAAGACCGTCGACGTGTGTCACGCGGAGCCGGTGAAGAGCTCTTTCTAGAACCCTGACAGAGAGCCCAATGCGCGTCGAAGTGCTGAACTCTCCGACTGCCAGAGCATTCTGATTTCGTTTCGAACGACGCTCGCGCGGAGGCGATGGGGACCCTCTGCGTAATGAATGCAGATCTTTGCGACCCGCCGCAAACTCTTGCACTCATCGCGGCAGTGAGGGCTGGGGGGGGCGTCAGGGAAGGTGAACGCGAGCTTCGTTGGGGCGCCCTCCGAAATCGCCCCCGGCGCAACTCAGCTCAGCGCACGCCAGTGCAGCACATCGAGCACACGCGGGCTCACGCGATACTCGACGGTCTGCCGCACGCCCACGGCATCGCCCGCGGCTTGAAACGGCACCGGGCGGGAGTACGTCGTGCGGCACGCGCTCATGAACCAATCGTGCATGCCCGGCATCGGTGAGCCGTTCCACAACTTATGGATCGACAGCGCCGCCTTTGGTGCGATCTCGTCGTAGATGCGCACGTTCATCATTCCGAGATAGCGCTCGGCGTGAGGGAACGCGCGGAAGCTGTAGCCATATTCCGGAATCGTCGCGACGCCCGAAACACCGAGCGTTCCGTCGTAAACAATGGTGCCTTTGCCGGCGCCTGCGATGCGCTTGATGTGGCCGTCTTTGCCGACCGCATACACTTCGTCGCCGAGGTTCTCGACGATGACGGTGGGCCGGCCTTGCATGACGGAGCGCGGAATCGTGCGCAGCGTCATCGCGGAGAGATAGCCATAGACGCTCTTCGCGAGCACTTTCATCGGACCCTTCGCGATGCTCGCTTGCTCCTGAAAGTCGTTGATCATGTACGAGTCCCACCCCGCGCCAGCAAAGCATGTCAGCTTGCCCTC
>JAHFDV010000383.1 GCA_023248815.1 Myxococcales bacterium | reverse complement strand
AACCGACAAGGACCCTTTGGCGATACGTTTCACGGGCGCGACTCTACACTGCGAACCTCGATCCGAGAACTTAGATCGCCCGACCTCGCCGACGGCGCATAGCGTCAATTTCTCCGCTGCTCCCTCCCCTCGGGCATGCGCTTGGCTCGACAGTTTCGCGACACGATTCTTCGGCCGCGGTGGTAAGGTTCACCCATGCGTCGCAACGTCTTGCGCTTCTCTTGGCTCCTCACTCTCGTCGCTCCGCTCGGCCTCGCGGTCGCATGCATCGATACCGAAGGGACGATGAAAGAGTATCTCGACCGAACGGCAGATATTCGCGGCGTAGCGCAAAGCGACACGGGCCCGCCCCCGGACGTCACCGTCGGCACGGGCGGTCTCACCCCCGGCACCTATTACGTCGTCTGTCTCCCCGCACTCGCCGGCGGCGATCTCGAGAAGAGCCTTCGTTTCAAGGCTACGGTGACCTATGACGACGCCGTTGCACCGGCGGAGTCGACTATGTCCATGAAGTTTCAGATCCTTCCGATCAACGGCGTAAAGACGTCCGAAGCGATTGGGCCGATCTTCCCAGATCCGACGGCTGCCAGCTCGTTGGTTCGCGACGGCTATTTCAAGCTCAACTTCGGCACGAGCCCCACGCTCCCGAAAGAAGGCAACGGCCTCACGCACGCGGACTTCGGTCTTTCTGATCTCATCGTCGAGGGACTCCTCACCGCGCCGCCGACTCGCTTCTGCACCGCGCTCAACGGCAAGACGCAGCCTTCGGGCATCGAGATCAAGCGCGATCTCGACTTCTGTATTGGTCAGCTCGTAACGGACGAAAACGCGGCGATGCCGGTTCCCGCCCCGAACGAGTACGCATGCCCTGTCGTCGGGCGCGACGCAGGCTTCTGAGCACCTAGCCGTATTCTCGGGTTCAGGCGAACGCCGCAGCAAAAGCGATTCGCGCTTCGAGCTTCGTCCGAACCTCGGGCCATTCTTCGCGAAGGATCGCGAACGACACGGTGTCGCGCAGGTGCCCACTCGCGCAGACGATGTGATGCCGGAGGGTCCCCTCCTCTTTCGCGAGAAGCTTGGCGATGGCTCCGCGGGACGCGAGGTTGCGCGCATCGCACCTGAGCTCGACGCGGTTCAGACGAAGGACGTCGAACGCGTGCTCGAGTAGAACCTTTTTGCAGACGGAGTTCGTGTGCGTGCGCCGCCGTGCGGGAAGATAGAACGTCCCGCCGATCTCGAGTCGCGCATGCTCGAGCGCGATATTCATGAAGCGCGTGGAACCGACCACGCTGCCCGACTGGCGAACGATGTAGATTGCATCCGTCGAAGCGCGAGCGGCACCGATCCAGCGATTCATCCACGCCGCGAATGGCCCTACGTCGTCCGGGTGAAAGTGAAAGATCGCGTCGTCGCCCTCGAGCGCGCGCAGCTCTACCTCGTGACGCTCGTGGAATGGCTCGAGTTGGATGTCGTCGAGGACGAGGAGATCCGGAAAGCTCATCGGAAGCGCCGCGTAAGAAAATCGGTGAGATACGCGGTGAGAAGCGGCTGCGTCCAGAGCGGTGAAAACGTGTGATCGGCGCCTTCGAACACTCGATACTCGATATCGAAAAGTGCACGCAGCCGCTCGAATCCTTCACGGCCGAGATTCGACTCCAAGAACGTAATGCCCGCTTCTTTGCCGGAGAATACGAGCGCCACCTTCTTCTTCGCCTCGCCAAGCTTCCGCAGATCGCGCGCAATGTTGTCGCCCGGGGCGAACCGTCCGAGCACGCGGCGAGTGCGCGCTTTGACCTCGTCGACGCCACGCCTCCGCGCGACCGTCACCACGCGTCGAAAGTCGACGTCGCCGCGCAGCAACTTTTTCCACTTTTCAGGAGAACGCGCCGCCTTCGAATAATCATCCGCCTCACGCATGGCGCGCGCGGAAGTGATTTCGCGCCTCACTCCCGGCTGAATGTAGAAATCGAGCGGATTGATGATGACTGCGCCCTCGACGTCTCCCAGCAAGAGCCCCGCACGAAACGCGAGCGTCGCACCGGCACAGACCCCGACCATCACGAATCGCTGCGGACCATATTTTTCGCGGAGGGCACCAATCACGATGCGAAGGTCGTCCTGCGTCGTCTTCGCGTAAAAGTCGTTTTCAGACTCTCCTGCAGCAGTCTCCGTCTCACCGAGCCCGCCGAGGTCGATCCGTGTCACGCGCATCCCGCGAGACGCCCAAAGACGTGACCATTTCACGGGGAGGCGTGTCGCTCCGACGTGATACGCCGAGCCCCAATTCAAGAGCACGATCGAGACCTGCGCGCCACCGGGCGTCTGCAGCGCGGCTTCCGAGGATTGCTTCGGTGACGCGACGACGCCGAACACTTTGCGGGCGCGCCCGAGAAACAAACTTTCTTCTTCGACTTCGTGCGTGCCCTTCGCGGGATCGTCCGGTACCTGGACCTTCACTCTCGTGCGCAAAGCGAGCGCTTGCGGAACGGCAGGCTTCGTCTTGAGATGGCTCGTCGCCGCGCGAGTGACTGCGGCGCTTACATTCGAGCGTGTGGACGAATCCGTGAAAGTCGAAACGAGCCATGCGTTTGCGTCGTCGATGAGTGAGACCGGCGGAACCGATTTCTCCTGCACCTGCATCATCTCGACGTAGCCCGTCGCCGGACGCGCCTCTGCGTCGATGCCCTTGGCGACGACGTTTTCTTCCGGTGCATCGCCGAGCGCATAGACGAGCCATTTGCCGGGCGCCTTCGTCGCCCTCGTCTCGAGCTCTTGCAGGGCCGCAAGCGTTTGTGCTCGAAGCACGTAGCCCGAGGCTTCTTCCGTTCCTTCCTCGGGCTTCTGAATGCCCATGTCTTGCAGGGCGCGAAACGCGCGGATCTCCCTAATGAAGGCGCGGCCTTTGTGGACGGGCGCGAGCAGTAGTCCGCCGACGACGAGGTCTTTGGATCGCTCGACGGCTTCGAGTGCCAAGAGGGCTCCCAACCGGACGCCGAAGAGGACGACACCGCGCCCTCCGTTCTGCTCGTCGAGAAAACGAAGCGCCGCCGTGATGCTTTCGATCCAAGCCTCGACGAGATCGGGCGAGCGATCGTCGCCATCGGAATCACCCGTGCCAAAGAGATCGAGGCGCAGGCTGAGATGGCCGCTCGCCGCGAAGCTCTCGGCGAAGAGCCTCAGCGAACGATGTGCCCACACGCTCTCGTATCCGAAGGGCGGAACGATCAGCACCGCGGGCTTCAGACGCTCTTTGGGCTCGTGGAGCATTCCGAACAGCGCTCCGCGTTCCGTAGCCAGATAGATTGGGACGCCTCTCATCCTGCGCCTGCGGCCCTTCTTCGAATGCGAACCTCTGCGGGACCGTTGAGCGCCGACACCTCGACGGAATCCGCGCGAATTCCCCGGACGATCTTCTCTTGGCCCGGTCCGAGATGAAAGTAGTTGTCCGAAAGATCTCGCGTCGCCTCTCCCGCATCGACGCGAACGTAGAGCGCGAGCCGCGTCGTTCGAAGCCTCAGCACTCCGTCGGGATCGAGCTCACCCACGAGGCCCAACTCCTCTGGCTCGTGGCGCAACACGCGGCCATCGTCGCGCCGCGGAAAATAGAAGGCCGAGAGATCGGTCTCGCCGGCGCTAGTTGCGCCCTCTTCTTCGAACACCGCGAAGACGGCGTCGTGCGCGAGCGGCCCGAACCGATAAGCATAGGTGAGGTCTCGAAACGTCCCGATCAATGCGTCGACGGATACAGTTCCCGAGGTTCTCGCGTCGAGGCCGATCGCCGTCTCCCCTCTTGTGAGCACGGCATCGCCGCGAACGACGAATATGGAAGCACGGCCGACGAGCGGCGTATCGCGATCATTCGTGAGGTGAAGCGAAAGGCCGTTCAGTCCTTCGTCGGTGAAGAACAACGCGCGCGGCTTGAACGCGCGTGAGAGCGCCCAATGAATCGCCTTCAGACGACCCGCCGCGTCGATCGTTCCCCACCCCGCTCCGCGCCAAAGGTCCTTCGAGAACCAGACGAGCGCGCCCCCCGTCGGCGAGCCGGGGCGACGCCACTCGGCGTACGCCTGTTCGACGACGTACGCGGACACGGCCCGGGAGAGCTGCAAGTAGCGCGGATGGTCGACCGACCGATAGCGGATGGGATCGACGGCGAAGAGCTCGCGAAAATAATGGTCGCGCGTATCCTCGAAGTCCCAGCCCGTGCCTCGGTCTCGTGGAACGCGCTCTTTCCAGAGCGGATGATGCGCGATCGGCACTTCGTCTCCGAAGAGCTCTTCCAGCGTCTTCTCTTCTGGAACGTTCGCGAAGGCTAGGCATTCCGTCGCAAAGCGGACGTTCGCGCGACGCACGTCTTCGAGCGGACGAAGGTAGGCACCGTATCCGTAGTAATGGGTGAGCCCCGCATTCGCGAAGAACGGAAGAGCGCCACCCGACGGCGTAGATGGCGCATACACATCGTGAACGCCCTTCGCGAGCGGCAACGACTCGAGAAACGCGGGCAGATCGCGCTCGAAGAACGCATGCGTGTCACTCGTGGGCTCGATGCCGAGCATCGCGGCTTGTTGGAACACTTCGCTTCCACCACAGCGAACGACGAGCGAGGCGTGCGCGTCGAACCGCGCTGCTTGATGCGCGATCTCTTTCGTCACTTGCGCGCGGAAGACGTCATCGGCAAACGGGTAATCCATGTTGGCGAACATGAAGTCCTGGAAGACGAGGATTCCGAGCGCATCACAGCGCTCGTAAAAGGCGTCCGATTCGTACGTGAACGTCCCGCTGATGCGCACCATGTTGAAGTTGGTGCGCTGCAAGAGCTCGAGCGCGTCCGACTCTCCCCCGTACACGCCGGCTACGAGGTCATCCGGCGTCCACGTCGCTCCACGGCAAAAGACCGGGATGTCGTTCACGAGAATTTGAAATCCGCGGCTACCATCTTCCGAACCAGTGTCGAGCGTCACGCTGCGAAAACCGATGGGCGCAAGAGAGCAGCGGCTTTCACCGACGACGAGCGAAAGCGCATGAAGCGTGGGCTCGCCGTGAGAATGCGGAAACCAAACGGCGGCGCCGGGCAGTGCGACTTCACCTTCGGCGACGCGAAGCGCGTGCTTGTCACGCGCATGCCCCCATTGGAGCCCGATCTCCTTTTCGGCGATGATGAGCTTCACGAGCGGAGCCACATGTTCGCGCTCGACGATGCGGTACTGCAGCACTGGAGTTCCGCCCCGTACGATTGGCCGGGTGTGAACGTCGACGCTCGGCCCTTCGATGCGACGGACGGGAGCGAAGAGGCCGAGGAGTTGTGCGGTGGGCGACCATCCTGGCATCCGTCCGATGAGCGACTGGCGAAACCACCGTAGCTGCTGATGCGACGTGAGCTTCGTCTTCCACTTTCCGCGCGGTCTCCTCTCGCCGAGTTTCTTCGTCAGCGAGCGGATCGCAACGAGGAGCTCGCGATTCCCCGAGGCGTAAGGGACCTCGACCGGAACGTACATACTCGTCGAAGTGGCGACGAGCTCACCATCGAGAAAGATCTCGGCGACGCCGCCGATCCCCTCGAATCGCAAGACGCCGCTCTGCGAAGCCGAAAATGAGGCTCGATAGAAGAAATCTTCTTCGTCGAGATCCGAGCCACCGAGCTTCCACAGTCCCGCCTCGACGAGGATCTTCGCCACCGGCGCGCGTCCGACATCGAGGCTTCCCAAAGGCACTTCTTTAGGCGATGGAAACGCGCCGGGCGCACTGCGCGCGAACGTAAAAGCCTCGAGCGACTTCTCTTCGCCGAGGCAGACGATCGTCATGTTAGAGCGGCTCCAACCTGAGCCATGGCGGTGTCGAACGTCGAAGCCATCTCGGTGAACATCGTTCCGTAATCGAACGGCTTCTTCGTCATCGCGACACGCGCCATCTTGAACTGCATCGTCTTCGGAATCTCCGCGAGCCTTCGGAACGAAGCTTCAGCGGCGGCGAATTCTGGGTGACCATTCGCGCCGAGCCACT
>JAHFDV010000382.1 GCA_023248815.1 Myxococcales bacterium | reverse complement strand
CCGAGAGCGAGAGGTGTGCCGGTAGATGAAAGAACGTCTCGACGCAGAAGAGCGCATCGAAGGTCTCGGGCGTAGTGAAGGAGAAGATGTCTCCCTGGATGAGCTGCACCTTGCCGCCACTCTTCTCACGGGCGCGTTTCAGCGCTTCTTCCGACCCATCGATGCCCGTCAGCCGGTACCCGCGCTTAGCGAGCTCGAGCGAGAAGCGTGCGGAAGGTCCCACGCCGACATCCAGAATGGTCGCGTCGCGCGGCAGATCTTTCGTGAAGCCGAGCGCATCGAGAACGCTCAACGTTCGCTGAGTATTTTTCTCGAGCGATTTCGTGTTGAAGCCCGTGCCCAAGATGACGCCGACATCGTCGTGATGCTTGGACTTTTCTTCCCAAATCTCGGGGCCCCAGGTTTTCATGCGCGGGAGTATGACGAGCATCAGTTTTCGGCGCAACAGCTTCGAGCGCCGGAAAATGCAGTTCGAGTCCACCGAACCCCATGACGCCACCAACCCTCGCGCGGGCGTCTAGAATCTCTGCGAACGCGATCTCCGAACGGCTAGACTCGCGCGCCATGTTCAACCATTCGTTTCGCCCCACCTCGTTCGTGACCTTGTTTGCGCTCGCCGCGTGCGGCGGAGAATCGACCGCTCCCGCAACCCCCACGACGAGCGTCGTTGCACCGAGCGTCGCTGCGACGAGCGCACCCCAAGCCCCCAAAGAGCCCACCGCCGAAGAAAAAAAGGCCGCCAACGCCAAAGAGATCGCGACCGAGCGCGAGAAGAATCAAGCCGATGCCAAGGCCGAGAACGCGCGTTGGACGCCCGAACTTCACGCTTCGGCGAAGAAGCTCGCCGAGACGAAATACCCCACGCTCAAGGCCGCGATGGATGCGGTGCTCAAAGGGAACGAGCGCGCTCCCGGACATGCGGCGCGCGACAAGTATCGTCATCCCGCCGAGACGCTCCAGGCATTCGGGATCACTCCGAGCATGACGGTGCTCGAGTATGGGCCCGGCGAAGGCTGGTACACCGAGCTCCTCGCGCCGACACTCGCGAGCAAGGGGAAGCTCTACGTCACCTCGAGCGACCTGAAGGGCCCCGCGGATTCGCGCGCGACGCTCTACGCCGAACGCTTCGACCTCTTCCTCGCGAAGTCGCCCGAGCTCTTCGGTAAGGTCGAGCGCATCAATGTCGACGCGAAAAGCGAGAAGATCGATCTCGTCGTCGACGGCAAGCTCGATGCGGTCCTCGTGATGCGCGGAGTCCACGGCTGGATCAATGACGGCAAAGTCGATGCGTGGCTCTCTGCCATTCAAGCGGCGCTCAAGCCGAACGGCATCCTCGGAATCGAGCAGCATCGCGCCAAGCCAGACGCAACCGACGCAATCGCCACTGCTAAGAATGGCTATGTCCCCGAAGCATGGCTCGTCTCGAAGTTCGAAGCGGCGGGATTCAAGCTCGAGAGCAAGTCCGAGATCAACGCGAACCCCAAAGACACGAAAGACTACGCCGACGGCGTTTGGGCTCTCCCGCCGACGTTGCGCGGAGGCGCGAACAACCGTGATGCGTTCCTCGCGATCGGCGAGAGCGATCGCATGACGCTCAAGTTCGTGAAGGCGGCAACGCCAGGTCAGAAGTCAGCGACGGATCCGAAGACCCCTGCAAAGACGAAGTAGGGAGCACAAACGACGAAAGCCGCCGTCTGATCATCAGACGAGCGGCTCGCGTCGTACCGGGACGGTATGCCTTACGGAGTCAGGAAGGTCGACGTCGTGTCTTGTCCGAGTGCCTTCCACTGATCACGCGTCTTCAAGCTGTTGAACCAGAAGTAGGGGTTCGTGAGCGACACGAGGTGGTAGGTGTTGTGCTGGAAGCGGTTGTTGGACGTCGTGATGTTGTAGCCCGCGGGGCCGCCGTACTGACGCATGCCGCTCGAGTGGCTGCCAACGTAGACGGTGTTGTCGTGGACGTAGGCGTTCTTCGTATCTGGGACGGTCCAGGAGAGACCCGCTTGTGAGCGCGTGTATTCTGCAAGCGCGATCCCGTTGGCGTTGTCTTTCACGAAGTTGCCGGAGATTTCGACGTCGGACGAGTTGACGATGTGGATGCCGGCGTTGAGGCAGGCGATGTTCGTCTGGTCGGTGCACTGAGCGCCACCGCGGCCGTTCACGTAGTCGTTGCCGTTGTCGAGCACGGTGTTGTTCGTGATCTTCGCAGTGCGATTGAACACGTAGTTGATGCCCGCAGCCCAGTTGCCTTCGACGTAGTTGTGGTCGATGAGCGCATTGTCGGCGTTCTCGTCGAAGTAGATGCCGAAGCTGAGGTTGTTGGCCACGTAGTTGTTCGTGATGACCGCGCCCGAAAGAAGGTCGATCTTGAGGCCGCCCTCAGCCGCATCGTTCTTCATGAAGCCGAAGATGTTGTTATGGATGAAATCGTTGTGGTCCATCGTCACGCCGACATCGTTGGAGGCCGAGGCGCCCGTTTGCCCGTTGTCGTGAAAACGGTTGTTACGAAAGATCGTGCCGGTCGCGAAAGAGACGGCGCCGCTCGCGTGGTTATAGCGGGACTCGACGTTCTGGATGACTTGGCCGGTACCCGTGCCGAAGACGATGGCAGCTCCATCCATGCCCTGCGCGAACTGCTCGACGATGAACCCTTCGATCGTGACGTTGTTGGCTCCGATTTCGAAGGCGAACTTCGTCCTGCCGATTTCGACGGTTTGACCGGCGGGGTTGCTACCGAGGTAGACCTTCTTCGCCGCGTAGTCGTTGAAGAACGTGCCCGCCTTCACCGCCGCGAGCGACGTCACGCGCTGGAGGGGCTTACCGTTGAGAAACACGTCTTCGTAGTAGGCGCAGGGGTAGGTCACGAGATCTTCACACCATCCCTTCGCGTGAGTGTCGACGCTCGCTTGCACGAAGGCGACGTTCGAGAAGGCGTAGTTGCTGCCTGAAGCGATGGCGCCCGTGAGAACGACGCTGCCCTTGAGGATGGCGCCCGGCGCCCCGTGGAGCTTCTGGCCCGTCTGCGCCGCGAGCTTGCCGGTGAGGCGATAGGTTCCGGCGTCGAAGCACACGAGCGAATTTGCGCCGGCGCCGTTGATCGCTGCTTGAATTGCCGCCGTCGTCATCGAAGGATTGACGTGCACCTTCGGGTTCACGCACGCAGTGCCGACAGGCGCCGAGCCCGCGCCGTAACCGGCGGGAGACGTCGGCGTGACGGGGGGAGTCGGCGTGCTCGTGTCGGGTGTGCCTGCGTCGGGCGTCGGAGTCGTCGTCGTACCGCTGTAGAGTTGCGAGGCGGGGATGATGCCCTTGGCTTGCGACGGTGATGACCACGCGAGCTTGGCAACGGCGTCGCCGCCACCTTCGTAGTACTCGAGAAGGATCGTGTACTTCGTGCCGGCCTTCAGCGCGATCGTTCCGACGTTCTCGGTCGCTGAGTGCTGCGTCCAGTTGTCGATGAGCTTCACCCCGTTGACGGTGAGACGAACGCCATCGTCAGTCGTCGTATAAAAAGAATAGGTCTCGTCGTAGAGCGGTTGAACTTGGCCCGACCAACGCACCGAGTAGTTGTCTGCAGGAACGTTCGCTGCGGGCGCCGCAGTGCCCCAATCGAAGTTGACCGTCGCGTCGGTACGCGAGAGCACCTTCGAGCCGAAGCTCGTGCCCGTGTAGTAGTCGGCGAGGAGACCCGTTCCCGTTCCCGCCGAAGCGGTCGAGTACGTGACCGCGAGGGCGGGACGATTGCCGACCGTCGGAGCCTCCGAAGAGTCGAACGTGAGACCGTCCATATTGGTGACGGCATCGATCGCGAAGCCGACGTTCTTGCTCGGCTGAGCAATCCACGCTTGAACGGCCGCAATGCCTGCCGCATTGAGCTGCAAGGTGTACTTGCCAGTCGCCGTCGGAAGAAGAGTTCCGAGGATCGTCGTTCCGCGATCGGCTGCGCCGCGTGCGCCGCCTGCAGCCCAAGCGCTACCAGCCGCAGCCGCGCCCCAGGTTGCCTGCGCTTCGTTCCAGGCTTTCGTTGCTTCGAAGACGCTGTAGCCAGCACCCGACGTCGGGTTACTCACGTTCACCGTGAGCGAGACCGCGGTCACCTTGGCGCTCGTCGGAATCGAGCTGAGATCGAAACGAAGAAGCCCGTTCAAGCTCTTGCCGGAGCTCGTCGGGAAGTCGTGATCGGCTTGAATCGACGTGCCCGAACCTGCGGCCGTCGTCGGCGTCGACTCTTGCAGCGTCGTGTCAGTCGTACCTGCATACGAAGCAGACGGCGCGACGCCATTTTGGAACGTCTTCGTCTGAGTGAGTGCGGCTTCGGAGTCGTCGCCAACGTCCTCCGTCGGCTCGTCGTCTTCACTCACGCATGCTGGGGCGACGCACGCGAGAGCGCCGATCGCGAGAAGGACCGCACGACGCGAGGTGAAGAACTTGGAGTTGTTTTGCTTCATGCTCATCCCTAGAGCACGCCCCGTGCCTCACCGTTCTAGTCGATAAAATGAGGGCTTTTACGCGATGACCTCAAAGATCCAGACAACCTCCTACATCATCGCCTTGGGACCGCCCCGTCCCTCGCATGGTCGACAATGATCCAGAATTGCGACCGCAACGCGCGTCGTTCGCCAAGTGCAGGGGATCGCGGCGAGTCTTCGCGCGCGAGGTGCGGATCATGCGGGAAATCCAGGCTGGAAATCGAACCGAGTGTAACGCCGATTGAACACTCCTTCACATCGAGACGAGCTCGGCGCGCTCGTCCTCGAACGGTCGACGACCACACTCGTCACGTCGAGCCCGCGAATCTCTCCGCTGATCGACACCGCTCGCTATTTCACTTCACGTAGAACCTTCTGAGCCCGGCCACGTGGCCATCACGCGCGCGACAAGGCGCCTCAGCTCCGCGCGTGTCCTCCCACTCGCGGCTTGGACTGCGAGGCCATGGCAGATCGTGAAGACATAGCGGGCTAGGTCCGAGGCGCTTTCTTCTTTGGGAAGATCGCCTTCCGCTTTTGCGCGCTTCAAGCGATCGCGGAGGGCGAGCTCACCTTCGAGCCGTTTTGCGGTGAGCGCTCCACGCACGCTTTCGTTCTCTTGGCTGCACGCAAGCGCACCCTGCACGAGCAAGCATCCCATGGGGCGCGTTTCGTCCCCCGGGGCATCGCTGTAGAGCGAAAAGATCTTCTCGACGACCTCACGCGCCGTCGACGCCGCGAGCGCCCTGCCGACCGCTCCACCTGGGCCATCGACATAGCGATCGATCGCTTTCTTGAAGAGCTCTTCTTTGCTGCCGAACGCCGCGTAAAGGCTCGGCCGATTGATGCCCATCGCTTCCGTGAGATCGGTCAGCGAGGTGCCCTCGTAACCCTTTTTCCAAAACTGATGAAGTGCCTGGTCGATCGCCGTGTCGACATCGAATGCGCGTGGACGAGCCATGATGCCTCCTCGAGTTCAATATATACCTTTTGGTACACATTGCCATTGACGACCTACGCTTCCGACCTATTATGTACCTATCGATACATTATATCGAAGGAGAACATCATGAGCCTCGAAACGAACCAAGCCTCCACCAAGAACTCTTCCGAAAAAACCGTCACCTTCATCACGGGGGGCAATCGCGGCATCGGTCTCGAGACCGCGCGTGAGCTCGGCAAGCTCGGCCACACCATCGTCCTCGGAGCGCGTGACCTCGAAGCCGGGAAGGGGGCCGTCGCCAAGCTTCGGGAGTTCGGAATCGACGCCGACGTCATTCGTTACGACTCGGCGGATCCGAAGACGGACACCGAAGCCTATGCGTACTTCGAAAAGCGCTTCGGGCGGCTCGACGTTCTCGTCAACAACGCGGGCGCCCTGAAGGAAGATGGCCTCGGGATTCGCAACGCCAGCACGGTGGCGAGCAGCGTTCTTCGCGATACCTTCGACGTGAATTTTTTCGCCGTCGTGCGCCTCACGCAGGCTCTTTTGCCGCTCATTCGCAAATCGCCCGCAGGTCGCATCGTGAATCTCTCGA
>JAHFDV010000087.1 GCA_023248815.1 Myxococcales bacterium | reverse complement strand
CTTTTCGCAGCGTTCCCCAAATCGCACGAAGCACCCGGTCGAGCTCCTGAGTTGGGACGTGAAAGAGCGAGGCGTTGGCAAAGACGCCGTCGAAGCGATCGTTCGGCAAGTCGAGGTGCAAAAAATTCTGGTGCCAGACCTCGCATCCCGTCTTGTCGCGCGCGCGTTCGACGAATGCCCGCGATCCGTCGAGTCCGATCGCTTCGTGTCCTTGCGCACGAAAATAGGTCAAATCGCGCCCCGGGCCGCATCCGAAGTCCAAAATGGAGCAAGGTTTTCGCTCTCCCATCGCCGTGAGCAGCGCGGCGTAATTTTGACTCACATCATGGAGCCACGTGCCTTCTTCGAACGACGCGGCCGTTGCGTCATAGTGAGCCAATGTCCTCGCCGACAATCGCTCGAGATCGGCTGCCGTGTAATTTTTGGTCATCGGGTCGAGCTGCAAGGACTTCGCGAGAAGAGCGCTTAACGGTAGCTCGCGACGAGCGCTTCCGCGAGAAGGCTCCAGCCGTTGATCGCGACGAACAAGAGCAACTTGAACGGCAGGCTCACTTGCGTCGGGCTGAGCATCTGCATACCGAGCGCGAGGAGCACGTTGGCGACGACGAGATCGATCACGAGAAACGGCAAGTAGATGAGAAAGCCGATGGAGAACGCTTCCGTGAGCTCCGTCACCATGAAGGCCGGCGCGAGGACCGTGAAGTCGTCGGGGGCGGCCGGCGGGATGACGCCGAATTCGACTTTGCTCTTGTCGCCGTTCTTTTCGGCGTCGATGTCGTTCTGCGTTTTTCGTTCGCGCGCACGCTTCGCGATGTCGAAGAATCGCCCGCGCTCTTCTTCGCTGGCGTTCGCTTTCAGAAATCCACGCAAGGGATCGGCGACCGCGCGATAGCCCTCGCGCACCATCGTGCTCGTTTCGGCGTTCTTTGCGGACAAGAGCGGAGAGGCGCGATTGGCGATTTCGGAGCCGACGGGCGCCATCGCGAGGAGCGCAAGCACCGCCGAGAGCGCCATGATGACGGTATTCGACGGAACCGATTGCACCCCGAGCGCGCTGCGGACGATTTGGAGCACCGTCGAGATTTTCACGAACGCCGTGAGGCTCATGAAGAGAAAAGGCAAAAGCGAGACGAGTGCCAGCGCGACGACTAGCGCGAGCGGTTTACCGAGGAGATCATCGGTCGGCTTCACGAATCGCCCCTCTTCGAAGCTGGATCCGACGACACTCGCGAGACGTCGTTCGAGCTCGGACGCTCAGGACCTTCTTTGGGCACGGCAAGCCCGAGGAGCACGTCGCGGAACTTCGACTTCGGGAGCGTCGTCATGTCGCGCGGGAGCGAAGCTTGATCGAGCTCGCCGATCTTCGTGAAGCCGCTCTCGCTCGCGCCGACGAGAAATACTTTGTCGCCCACGCGCAGCAAGTAGACAGAGCGGCGTGCTTCGAGCGGAAGCGATCCCAAGAGCTCGATGGGTCCGTGTGCGCGCGCCACACCGACCCGTCGTGCGCCGTAGAGCGCGACCACGGCGAATACGCACACGATGCCGAGCACGAGCAGCGTCTGCAGCAAATAGCTGGTCATGGCCGACATCGATGTTCCCCTCCCCTTTCGCTTCGTGACGCTCTCGAAGAGCGCGCATTCGTCAGCCGAGCCCGAATCCTTCGTGCAGGGCGTTCACCGCCGCTTCCGTGTCGGCGAGCGGGATGATGCAGCTCACTTTGATTTCGGAGGTCGAGATGGCTTGAATATGCACGTTCTTGTCCGCGAGGATGCGGAACATCTTCGCCGCAACGCCGGAATGCGAGCGCATGCCGAGACCGACGATCGACACCTTCGCGATGTCTTCTTTGTAGCGCGCGCCCGTAGCTCCGAGCGACTTGCCGATCTCTTCGATGAAGGGCTTGGCTCGCGCGAGATCCGTCTTCGGAAGCGTGAACGTGACGTCGGCGCGCTTGCCGGTGGAGCTCGCCGCAGCGGCTGCCGTCTGTACGATCATGTCGACGGAAATATTGCGTTCGGCGAGTGCGCCAAAAAGACGAGCCATGGAATCTGGAGCGTCTTCCACGCCGTCGATGTGCACGCGCGCATCGCCTTTGTCGTACGCAACACCACGCACCACGATCGATTCGAGATCTTTGTCTTCTTTCACGACCCACGTCCCTTCTACATCGCTGAACGAGCTTCGCACGTGCACGGGCACGCCATGTTTCATGGCGATTTCGACGCTGCGGAGCTGGAGAACTTTGGCGCCGAGCGACGCGAGCTCGAGCATCTCGTCGTAGGAGATGCGGTCGATTTTCTTGGCAGCTTTGCACATGTTGGGGTCGGTCGTGTAGACGCCATCGACATCCGTGTAGATCTCACACGCACCCGCACCGAGCGCCGCCGCGACGGCCACTGCACTCGTATCGGAGCCGCCGCGACCGAGCGTCGTGATGTCCCCATTTTCGTCGACACCTTGGAAGCCTGCGACGACCGCGATCTTTCCCTGCTTGAGCGCATCGAAGATCTTCGCGCCGTCGATGGTCTTGATGCGCGCCTTGGCAAACGATCCGTCGGTGAGGATCTTCACCTGATGACCGAGAAACGAGCGCGCCTTGCCGCCCTCTTCTTGAATCGCAAGCGCCGTCAGCGCCGCCGTGACTTGCTCGCCCGTCGAGGCGATGACGTCCATCTCGCGCGCATCCGGGATCTTCGTCACTTCGTGCGCGAGCGCGAGCAAGCGATTCGTCTCGCCGCTCATCGCGCTGACGATGACCACGACGTCGTTCCCGGCGCGCTGCGCAGCGAGGCAACGCTTCGCAACGTTGCGGATCCGCTCGACCGTGCCGACCGACGTGCCACCGAATTTTTGCACTACGAGAGCCAAGAGAGCGCCTTCTTACGCGCGCGCGAATTCTCCGTCAATGGCCTCTGGAAAAGGGCCGTTTCGGGCCCGCCGGCGCTTTTTTGCTTGGGGGCGGGGAACTTTCGCGCGGGTCGTGCGTGATACGTTCCGTGACGATGACGGCCGAGAAATCACCCGGAAATTCAGCTCCGGGTCACTGGGATCGTCTGAAACGACGGGATCCTCTCGCCTTTCGCGCCTTCGTCGTCGAACACGAGCGCGCCGTCTTCGCGCTGCTTTCCCGCATCACCGGGCGGGGCGCCCACGTTGAGGATCTCGCCCAGGAGACGTTCTTGAAAGCCTACGGCGCGCTTCCCTCGTTCGATCCCGATGGGCCGGCGCGGCTCTCGACGTGGCTTCTCACGATCGCGACGCGCACCGCGATCGACGAAAAACGGCGCACGCGATTTCCCGCGACGGATCGCTCGGACGAGACGGCGCACGCTTCGCGATCGCCCGAAGGAGAAGCGCTGCGTGAAGAGCTGGGTCGCGCGATCGAGCGCGCGGCGGCGCTCTTACCGGAAGATCAGCGAGCTGCCCTCGTGCTCGCAGAGTTCCACGGGTTCTCGATGCAAGAGATCGGCGTCGCGCTCGACGTTTCGGAAGCGACCGCAAAAACACGTCTCTTTCGAGCGCGCGAGAAGATGCGCGCGGAGCTGCGCGCGTTTCGTTTGGAGGAGGCGAAGCCATGAGTGACGAGGCGAACGATCGCGATGAGGAAGCCATGATGCGCGAAGAAGACGAGAGTCTCCAAAAGTCATTGGATCTCGAAGCGTGGGGCGCCGAAAAGCCGCCGAGCGATTTTGCCGCACGCGCCGTAGCTCTCGCCACCTCCCCAAGCGAGACGAAGAAACCCATTTTTCGCTTCAAGAAAGAGCGCGGCATTGGCCTCGTCGTCGTGGGCGCTGCACTCGCGGCAGGAGTGACCTTCGCGGTGCGCGCCCCGGCACACGGTGAGATGACAGCAGACGTTCGCAAAGAGATCGCCGTCGGCCCACGCGCCACCTTGGTGCTCGAGCCCGGCGCAAAAGTGAGTTGGTCGGGAAGCGAAGTGACGCAAGAACGCGGCGACGTTTTTTATCGCGTCGAACGTGGCGGAGCGTTTCGTGTGCACGGCCCCGGAGGCGTGGATGTCGAAGTGAAAGGAACATGCTTTCGCATTGCGGAGCAGACGGAGGGAACGATGAAGAGACGAGATGTTGGAGTGGGTGTGACGGGGGCCGCGATCGCAACCGCCGTGCTCGTGAGCGTGTACGAAGGCAAAGTGATCGCTTCGCAAAAGGATCGCCATGTGACGCTCGAAGCGGGGCAGAGCGCGCGGGCCGATGAAAAAGGCCTTTCGGAAAGCGCGCCGACGAGCGCGACTGGATCGGGCACGAGTTCCGATGAACCGACGCAAGCCGCCAATGCAACGCTCGCTGATCAAGTGCGCGACTACAAGCGGCGGCTCGAAAAGCTCGACGGAGAGAAGGAACAACTGGCGACGCGCTTGAAGACGGCCGAAAGCCAAATCGAGAAGACGGGAAATCCGAACGCTCCTCCCAAGAATGAGTTCGATCTTTCCAAGGAAGACTGGGCCGAGCTCGCCGAAAAAGGCGCGATTAAGATCATGGCTCCATGCCAGTCCGACATTGCGCCGACACCGTCTTCGCTCAGCGCGCGCGGTCTCGCTCCCGCGGACGGAGCAGTGCTCTCCGAAGCGTCGCGACAGACGCACGATTGGCTCACGTCGAAGGTGAAACCACTCTGCCTCGAGATCGTCGGAAGGGCGGACATCGTCGACAAGCTATCGCCGGACGGATGCTTTCATCTTGCGGAGAAGCTTCTCGAGTCAACGGACGATCCTTCCTACAAGGAGTCGTTTTATCGCGTCGCCGAAATCAAGGCTGGAACCCGTCCGAGGCCGCAGGCCGATGACAAGGTCCCTCCCTTCGAGGGCATGATGCTGGCGCTCGTCGATGCTTCCTCCGTCTTCGAGTCGAAGCTCGCCGAGCACTATGGTCCGGACGAAGCGCACCGCATCGTCTTCTCGGAACGCGGATGCAGCTCCGGAGGAACTTGGACGATCGGCCCGCGTAAGAAGAAGTGAGCGACATCGTGTTCGCTCACCCTTGGGCGAACCGATGTCGCGGTGACCAATTGACCTGACCTGCCTCGCGCGAACGCGCGACAAAAACAACACTGGGCGGCAGAGGTCAGATCTCGCGCCGCGAGAGCGACATCGCGTTCGCTCACCCTTGGGCGAACCGATGTCGCGGTGACTAGTTGACCTGGCCTGCCGTCGCGCAGCCGAACAAGAGATCGACCTTCGCGGCCGGATCCGCTTGCACCTTTGTACACGTGTTCGGGCAGAGAATGACCTTGGTGGGCGCGCTCGGGTTGTCGTAGTGCCAGCCGTCGGCCTTGCACGCAGCGTCGTAGATGGGATTCGCTTCCGTTCCGCCGATCGTGATGAGGACGTTCACCTTCTTCACGTCGAGGGTTTGGCCCGCAGGAGGTGTCGGCACCGTGAGCTCGCAAGAAGCATTCAACGCTTTCACCGTGTCGAGCGCCGCCGTGAACTGCGTTTGCACGAGCGACGGATTCGACGTGTCGACGAGAAATGCATCGCGCCCTGCGCCGGCTTGCGCAACCTTATTCAAGTTCGTGAGGCTTTTGCCGATACCGATGACGTACGTCGGCGTCTCCGCGCTGATCGTTTTTGCGTAGGCCGCTACGTCGGATGCGTCCGTGCCTTTGGGGCAAGCGTTGGGCTCGCCGTCCGTGACGAGCACGATCGCGACCTTCGCGCCGCCATTTGCGGCAGAGACCGTCTTTGCGTACGCGTTCGCACCTTGAAGCGCGACCAGCGTCGGCGTGTCTTCTTGCACTTCGATGCCGCTTACGGCGGTCGTGAGCGTGCTGCTTGGAAGCGCTTGCATCGTCGCAGTGGAAACGGGCGTCGCGTAGTCGGTCGACGTGCAGAGAAGCGCGTTGCCCTTGGTCTCTTGTCCGTTCGGACGTTGCGGAAAGAGGCTGAGCGAGGCGTTGAAGCCCGTGCTCTTCGGATCGGAGAAAAACGTCTTCAAGACGTTCTTGCAGACGGAGATGTTGGAGTTCGCGTCGGACGTCTTGCCCATGCTGCCCGAGCGATCGAATTGGAACGCGAGATACGAGACGCCGCGTTGCGCCGCAGCCGAGCCCGTCGCACACGCCGAGTTTCGATCGAGCCCGCCGCCATTGACCGTGCCGGTCCCATCTTCGTCGCCGCCGATGACGTCGGTCTTCGTTCCGCTGCCACCCTTGCCGCCGTTGCCGTCACCAAACTCGCTGTCGTCTGGAGAGCCGCAGGCAGTGAGGAGGAGATACGTCGCCATCGGGGCGAGAAAAACGGCGGAACGTCGTCGCATCGCGGTCACCTCTCTCGCGCGAAATTGCGCGGCGTGAATTCGCTGCACTCTACCACGCGACGATCGCGCGTCACGCAGCGCCACATCGATTTAAGGCTGAAATATTCGACGATCCATGTGTACGTCGCTCCCACATGATCGACTGAGTCGGCGGATCAAAGTCGATCCACGGACACGCAAAAGCGCTGACCGCGAGAATGAAAACGTATCTCTCGTTTACGAACACGATTCGTTTGAGGCATTCTCTCGCGATGCGCTCTTCTCCTTCGAACCTTCGCTTTCGAGCGGCGTGGATCATCGGAGCGCTCATCGTCGTCTATGGATGCAGCAACGACTTTCGCGCGGACGTGCTGCGTTGCGAGGAGGCGGTCGCGCATCTTCAAGAGTGTTGCATCGGGCTCGCGGTTCCAGAGTCCGTCTGTGAATACGACGAAGGCTGCGGCGACGAGACCTTTCCGAACATCACCGAAGAATTGAGTGAATGCATTCGCTCGCTCTCATGCGGCGAGATCATTGCAGGCGGTGAATGCACGCGCCCTTCGAGCACGGGCGCAAGCGACGCCTCCCCCGCAACCCGGCGCACCTGCGACGGCCGCTGACGGAGAAAAACAAATGTTCCCTCTCGTCCTCTTCTTCGACATCCCCGTCGCTCCTCCCGCCGCAGCTCCGCAAGCGCAAGTCGCGCAACAGGGGCAGCCAGCGCAGTCGTACTCACGGCCGATGTATGCGCAGCCGACGTACGCGCCAGCGCCGCAGGCCGCGCCGCCCCCTGCTCAGCCGCAAGCTCCGGTTCAAGACGGCCCCGCTCCAGCACCCGTCACGAATGTTCCTGCGGAGGGCGCCGAGAAACCGTTCACTCCGCCCGTTTTCTATCTGCGGCTCGGCGGCGGATACGGCGAGATGGCCGGCGTCAGCTTCTATCGACTGCCCGTCCAGATCGGCGGCTACTTCGCCCACGGACGACACGTTGGGGGCACTTACGGCCTCGGCTACACGTTCGGCCGCACGCCGAGCAATCTCACCATCCACGACGCGACGACCGTCGTCGGCGTTCGCTTCACGAGCGATTTTTTCGCACTCTCCGCGCTGCTCGAGCTTTCCATCATCGGCTTCACACGCGCAACCGATCACACGGTCGAGCTCGGGACGGCGGCAGGAATTCGTCTAGAGGCGGGCTTCCGAATCGTGAAGTTCGAAGACATGAAAGCTGGGTCGCTCGAGCTCGGCTTCGGCGGCGGCCCGCGCGTCTCGTTCGACAAGATCAATCCCCTCGTCGGGGATCTCTTCGTTCGCCTCGTTCTCTAGCGGCCGGTCTTCCGCCTCGCTCTTTGCGACGGTTCGGCAGCGCAGGAGCCGCGCTCGACGGAGCGATTTGACCAACGGCCATCGAATCGCCCTTTGGCCGTCGCATGCCTGTCACATGGCGAGTGACTCTGACGGATTTTTCCTCGTGATTGCGAGGTGATGTCGATTTTGCATACATTTCCTCGCACTATCCGCATCGGGCACTATATGTGCACCCTCGAGGCACCCATGAAACGTCTATCTTTCTCATTTCTAGCGGTTCTTGCTCTCCCCCTCGTCGGCGCAGCGTGTAGCTCGCAGTCCGACGACATCGACGCGACCGAAGACGGCGTGAAGACGTCCTACGGCGACTTCGCGAGCATCCTCGAAGGCGCCGACTACGACCGCTGGATCGCTGTAAAAAAGCAGCTCCAAACCGGTTTCGACAACATCTGCGGCGATACGTTCTGCTCGGGTGACTACTCGAACCTCACGACCTTGCGCTTGCAGTGCTCGGCGACGACGGTCGCGAAGAAGATGAAAGACTGCGCCTGGGTCCTCGGCGGCGCCATCACCTACGTCAACCCGGCCACCGGCGCGACGTCGGTCGACGACCGGACGTTCGACTGTAAAATCCCCGTCGCGGGCACTGCCAAGACGTTCCTGAATACGCTCAGCGCGGCAGGCGACAAGGCGCTCCGCGTCACGCTTCCCGGCACGAAGGGCTCCTTCTACGACGGCATCGCCAACTGCCTCTCGGGCGTCGTCGGCGACCTTCCCCCCGCGGAAGTTCCTGGCCCGTTCCTCTCGATGGAAGACTACTTCAACAACGGCGGCGCGGGAGACGGCGAAGCCTGGGACGGCATTCGTTGGGGACTCGGTACGGCGTTCGACCAGGTCTGCGGCGACACGTTCTGCGAAGGCGACTACTCGGACATCGCTTCGATCAAGTTCAGCTGCGCGGTCGACACGAAGGCCAACAAGGTTCGCAGCTGCAACTGGACGTTCGGCTTTGCGAATACGTCGGTCAACTCGAAAGGCCTCCTCGACATCGACAGCGGCACGCAGACCTGCAGCGTGAAGCTCTACGCGAATCCGACGACGCTCATCAATGCGCTCAAGGCCGATCCGCTCAACGCGCATCTCCCGGGCAAGACCACTTCGCTCTACGACAGCCTCATCGACTGCTTGCCGTAAGGCTGAAGACGGCCTCGCCGTTTCAAGAACGCCGATCTCGTGAGAGGTCGGCGTTTTTTTGCATTCGCGGGATGAGCCAGCGATCTTTTAGTTCGCGGTACTGGCGCGCTCTTCGAACTTCTTGAGGAGCAGATTCACTTTGTTTCGCGCAGCCGACACCTGCTGACGAAGCGAGTCGGCGTTGTTCGCGAGATCTTCGATGTCGGCTTCTTTGGCCGATTGCACGAGCTCTTTGGCGCGTTCCGCGATGTCCCCCATCTTCGCTTCGGCAAGACGGAGCTCGGCGATGGCAGCGTCGCGAGCGGCAGGAGTGTCGATCTCGTCGCGATGCGTGACGGCGCCGGAGATCTCTTTGGCAGACTGGCCAATCTCTGCGAAGCGGCCGAGAAGCGCGACGAGCTCGTCGTTGCGCTTTTGGACCTCTTCGCTGCGCGTCTGCAGCTCGGCGGCCGTCGCTTGATTGCGTTCGCGCGCCTCGTTCAGGGCTTGAATCATCGAGTGAATCAGCGCGAGCACTTCGTTCTGACAATCGGCCGAAGCATTGACGGCGTTGGCTGCGCGCTCGATGTTCTTTTGCGAATTCATCGGCACGCGTTTCGCGGCCGCCGCGAGCTCTTCGAACTGCTCGAGCTTTTCGTCGAGAGCGAGCGTCGCCTTTGCGAGCGCCGAGGGTTCCTTTTGTTTTTTACCGCTCATCGCACATTCTCCCCGTCAACCGCCCCACTTGTATTCTGCACGCAAAAATACCTGCGAGAAGCTCGGATAGTCGGCGAACTTCGTGAGAATGAAGTGTTGCCGAATGCCGAGCCCGAACGCGACACTGCGGCTCGTGTGCCAATCGACCCCGAGCAAGACCTGCGCGCCGGCCGCGAGATTCACGCCATCGATGCGTCCCCCCGAAAGCGAATAGCCGCCGACGAGAATGCCGCCGTACGGAACGAACTTCAGGACGTCGAGGTTGTAGATCGCACCGACCCCGAGCTGCCCCAAGAGACTCGGCATCGGCGGCCGCTTGTCGGCGCATGGGCTCGCGCATTTCAGCGCGGGCTCGTTCATCGGAAAGAGAGTCGCGCCACCTTCGACGACGAAGTTGAACGTATCGCTGAGGCCGTACGCGTAGTGCCCCTCGGCACTGAGGCCGAGCGCATTGCCGTTGTTGTGCACGTTGAGAATCGACGGACCGACGCCGCCGCCGAGGTGGTGCAACTTCTCGAAGGCGTGCGCAGAAAGTGGACACGCGAGCATCGTTCCTGCGAGGGCCGCCACGCATACGATTCGTTTCGCTGTACGGGAACGATTCACGAACACCGTCATACACCAGAGCGCATTCGCGCGCTCTCGGGAGCTCACCTCAGGTTGAAAACTCGAGAGGTGGAAAGGTCATCCACGCGCACTTGCTGGAACCGGGGATTCCGCCTTTGCCGCGAGCTCGAGCGGTTGTTTCGAGTTGATGTGGTGCATCGGGATGCCCGAGAGCTTCGAGAGATGCTTGCGGAATGCATTCATTACGAAGGTATGGACGCGCGCTTGCGTCGCTGCGTAGAGGCGGAACGGAAGCCGCGGCGAGAACTCGTCGAGCACGATGAGCACGGCTTTGTCGACGATGCGGAACTCGAACGTCCCGCGTGTCCCGTCGGCGACGAGGAGGCCGCCCGTGATTCGCAAGACGAGGCGATCGGCCGAGGAGCTCTCGCGATCTTCTTCGAACGCGAGGATCGACTTCTTGAAAGGACGGAAGAACACCGAGATTTTTCCATCCTTCGTCGTCTCGAGACGAAGGTTCGGCACGGCCGCGCCAACGAGCCAATCGAAATATTGGAACGGCAGCTCACGCGCATCGGCCTTGTACGAGATGCCGATGCGCTGCACGGAAAGAACGGTCTTGGCGGCGCGCTTCTTCTCTTTGGCATGCGAGGCTTCTTCGTGTTCGCTCCTCGGCGCACGCTTGGGCGCTTCCGCGTGCGTCGCCGCCTTCGCCTTCCGCTCCGCGAGCGCTTCCGTCACCATTTCTTCGAAGTGCTTGCCGACGACGCCCGCGTCTTCCTGCATCACTTTGTTTTTCGCCACCATGTCGTAGTGGAGACTCTCGAGAAGGGGCAAAACGAGCTGCCTCGGCGTGCCCGTGATGCCGCTCACCCAGAGAAGTGAAACGACGGGGACGTCGAACGTGAGCGGGATCATCTTCGGATGGCGCCCCATCAGCTGCGCCATCTTGTCCAGCATCTCGCGATACGTCATCGCCTCTGGCGCGCCCACGTCGTAAGCGCCCGGTGGCCGCTTCGTCTGCGTCAGCGTGTACGTGAGGATGTCGACGATGTCGGTCAGCGCGATCGGTTGCGTACGCGACATTCCCCATTTTGGAATGATCATCGCCGGCAATCGTTCCACGAGCTTCAGCAAAATGTCGAAGGACGATCCGCCTTCGCCGATCACCATGCCGGCGCGGAGGGCATAGACCGGCGTTCCGTAGTGGCCGAGCGCGCGCTCCACTTCTTTGCGACTCTCGAGATGTTCCGAGAGCTCGCGGCCGTCTTCGGTGAGTCCTCCGAGATAAACGATGCGCTCGAGCCCCGCCTTCTTGGCGGCGCGCGCGAAGTTGTCGGCGCAGAGAAGATCGATCTCGCGGAAGTTTCCTTGCACGAGATTCGCTTTCGGCGACATCGAGTGAACGAGATAGACGCCGACGTTCGCGCCTTTCAACGCTTGCACGGTCTCGTCGAGGGACTCGAGGTGACAGACACGCCAAACGACGTTCTCGGGCATCTCTTCTGGCGCGCGTCTTCCGAGCGCGATGACTTCGTGCTGGAGAGCGAGGCGTTCCACGAGAGGCTTTCCCACGAAGCCGGAAGCTCCGGCGATCACGATGCGTTTCTTTACTGCAAGCGTTCCCATCCCTCGTGCGTAGGAGGCGAACGCCGAGCGAACAAGTGTGGCAAGTTGTCTCGCGCGTCGCCCCTGAATTTCCGTCTACATCCCAAAAACGGAGACGCCGGTGAGGCTCGAAACGAGGGTGCCGTCGCCAACTGTCCGTAGGGGTTCGCGCCCCAGGAAACGATCTTGCCCGCTGATGTCAGGCCTGCGGTGTGGTCGCTTCCAACACTCGGCTAGCGACAAAAAGAAAAACGCCCCGATCCTTTCGGACCGAAGCGCCATCTTGCTCTCTGCTTTCTCTCTACTCTCTCTCGAACCCGCGAGCGGAGCTCGCCAACAACACTGAGTAAGAGCAGCAGATCGCTCGCTCAGCCGGTGAATCGCGCGGCCCCTTCAACGAAGTGAGGGGCCGCGCCGATTCGCCGAGCGATCACGGCTGGCTTACTTCGCCTCGGCCAAGGCCTTGTCAATCGCCGTCTTGAAGTTCTCGAACGGCTGAGCGCCGTTCACGAAGTAGCCATTGATGATGAACGCGGGCGTTCCTTGAATGCCAGCATCGTTGCCGGCTTTCTTGTCGGCTTCCACGGTCGCTTGATGCGTGTGGTTGTCGAGGGCGGCCTTGAACTTCGTGACGTCGAGACCGATGTCGGCCGCGTACTTCTCGAGGTTCTCACGCTTCAGCGCTTGCTGGTTCTTGAACATGACGCCGTGGAGCTTCCAGAATCCGTCCGAGCCCTTCTGCTTGAACGCTTCCATCGCGGCTTCTGCTGCGAGGGGCGCGTCCGGGTGCATCGGGAGCGGGAGGTTACGCCAGACGAACTTCACCTTGTCGCCGTACTCCTTCGTGATCTGATCGACCGTCGGTTCGACGCGCGAGCAGTAGGGGCACTGGAAGTCCGAGAACTCTTGAATGACGACCTTCGCCTTCGAGCCGCCCTTGGTCGGGGCGTTCGTCGGAAGGGCGACAGTCTTCTTCTCGAGCTCGGGCGCGGGCGGCGGCGGAGGCGCCGTCTTGCCGTCCTTGATGAGCGTGTCGTAGAGCGCGTCTTGCTTCACGCCGCTGGCGAGAAGGCCTTCGGCGCGCTTGATCTCTTCGTCGATGATCGGCTTGAAGCTCTCGAAGGGAACGGCGCCCGAGATGCGGCGACCGTTGACGAACATGTGCGGCGTTCCATTGACCTGGAATTCCTGCGCCACCTTGTGATCGGCTTCGATTTCTTTCTTGTACTTCTCGTCCTTGATCGCGGCCTTCACCTTGGCGACGTCGAGCTTGAGATCGCCTGCGAGCTTCTCGAGATCCGCATCGGCGAGTCCGCCCTTTTGGATTTCGAAGAGCTTGTCGTGAGCTTCCCAGAAACCCTTGTCGCCCTTTTCGGCGCGGGCTTCCCAAGCGAGCTCGGCCGCGGGCTTCGCACGTGGGTGGAACGGAAGCGGCTCGTTGCGCCACACGAAGCGAACTTTTTCGCCGTAGGTTTCACGAATCTTCGCGAACGTGGGTTCGACGCGACCGCAGTAGGGGCACTGGAAGTCCGAGAAGACCTGAATCGTCACGAGCGCCTTGTCGGTGCCGAGGACGGGATTCAACTTCGGGTTGTACGAGACCTTCCAGATGGTCTTGTTGTCTTCCTTCTCTTCTTCTTTTTCAGCCTCCTTCGTGAACTGATCCTTCGTGAGGGCCACGTAGAGCTTGTCCTTCGAAGTGCCAGAAGAGGCCTTCGCGGCAGCCTTCGTGAGCTGCTCGTCGATGACCTTCTTGAACTGCTCGTAAGGAACGGCTCCGCCGACCTTCACGCCGTTGACGAACGTCGCTGGCGTTCCGCCTGCGCCGATCTTGTTGGCGATCGCGTCGTCGGCTTCGACCTTGGCGGCCCACTTGTGCGAGTCGAGACCTGCCTTGAAGGCGGGCATGGGAACGCCGACGGCGGCGGCCCACTTCTCGTAGCTCTCGCGGCTGAGATCCTTTTGGTTGTCGAAGGCGAGCTTGTGGAACTTCCAAAAGGCGTCGTTGCCCTTCAACTGGAAGACGCCTTCGCCGGCTTCGGCGGCGGGCTTCGCGTTGGGGTGGAAGCTGAGGGGGCGGTTCTTCCAGACGATGCGAACCTTGTCCGGTCCGTATTCCGTCTTCACTTGCTCGAACGATTTCTCGACGCGCGAGCAGTACGGGCACTGGTAGTCCGAGAAGAGCACCATCGTGACGGGCGCTTCGCGCTTGCCCCAGACGGGGTCTTTGCTGTCGACCGGAATCGGCGCGTCGTTGTCGGCCCATGCCGCAACGGAAGCGCCCGACGTCGTGAGGTCGGCGGTGATGGCTCCCGAGCGACGGTCGTACGCGTACATGAGCGCGATGCCGGCGAGGAAGCAGAAGATGAACCCGATGGCGGCAACACCCGCATGGATGCCTCCGATCTCGGTCGGCCTGTTGGGGGCCGGTGCGTGGGGATCGTGTTTGTCGACTGACATTGTGGGACCTTTCTAATGAAAGACGCGGAGGTTGAAAAGAACTGGGTCGAGAACAACCGACGCGCCGACGGCAATGAAACAACTGCGTTTTCGAGAAAAGGACTGCGCCGAGAGAGCAGCCCAATCGAAGCTCCAAAAAGAGCCTCGAGAGAGGATCTCGTTTCGAAGCTCGAAAAGAGCCGCGAAGAGAGAGAGATGTTGCGCGCTCAGTCGTGCGGTCACTCAGAGTGAGCGAGGAGCACGACCGCGAACGGCGGATGGAACGCGAGGCGAGCTGACGGACGAATGCCCGCGAGCGCGCGAAATTAAGCGCGCGGCGGACGTTCGAGCGAGGGGCGCACTCCCGAGAGGGGGCGCGAACGATCGACATCGGGCGAGAGCATGCCCGTGAGGGTCGCGGTGAAAACCTGCGTCACGTCGGCAAACATGATCGCGGGATCGAATGTTTCAACGTCGAAGGCGAGGGGGAGAGGATCGTTTTCGACCTCGTCTCCACGAACGCGATCGATGCAGCCTTGATCGCTCTCGAGGGCGACATCCGTTGCGGCAACGGACATTCCGCGCGTTGCCGAGCGACCACCGTCGAGCACTTCGTCTGAAGGCGCCGTGAGGCGGTCGAGATCGATGTCACGCGCCACGACGCGGGATGCAAGGTTCTGGCACATCACACCGACGAGCGAGACGTGTCGGGCACTCGCTTCGTTCGAGGTCGTATCGAACGAGACGCGTTCGAAAGAAAGAGGTGCCTCTTGCGAGCTCGCCAGTTCATTGGCGCGGGCCATGCGCTCGAAGCCGAGCAGCGCCACGAGCGCAAAGAGGAAGTTCACCCAAAACCGCATACCGCCGGGGAGTGTGGACGAGGTGCCGCGCGAGTTCAAGCTTCCGAGCGAGGTCACGCAAAATAAGTAAGCAAATTCACGTTGATGACACTTACGGGGACACCACGTTCGTAAGGCCATTCCTAGCCGGACAGCCGCGCCGCTCGTAACTTGGCGCGACGCGCGTTACTCCGTGACCGTGCGCTTCATTCCGTAGGCGCGGGCGTCGCTTCCGCTTCAATCTTGCGCGCGCGCTGCGCTCCGCCAATCGCCCCGACGATCGCGCCGAGCATCATCCCTACGGCGATGTCGAGTGGCCAGTGTACACCGAGAACGACGCGTGCGAGCGCCACGGCGAACGCAATCGGGATGAGCACGTAGAGCGGCAACGGAATGGCGCGATGACGGCGCCACGCAAGCACGAGCACGAAGGCTGCGACCGTCGCGGGTCCCGTCGCGTGCCCGCTCGGAAACGAGAAATCGGTGGGCGCATGAAAGGGTGGTGGGAGTCCGAGCGCGATCCACGGGCGCACGCGGCGCACCGTGAACTTGAGCAGGTAGACGAAGAGCGCGCTCGTGAGGAGTGTGACGAAGAGATAGACGGCGTCGTGTCGCCAGCGCTTCAGAAAGAAGAATGGGACGAGCGCGATCATCGTGAAGCCGCTCCCCAAGTAAAAGAGCGCGATCGCAGCTGCATGAAACGCGGGGT
>JAHFDV010000381.1 GCA_023248815.1 Myxococcales bacterium | reverse complement strand
GTGACGACCTACGAGAACAGCTTCGCCTCGATCTTCGACACGAATCGCGGAGACTCGTTCGACGAATTGAAGACGACGATCTCGACGGCGAACCTCATTCCTCTCGCGTTCGATCCCTTCGCGCTCACCTGGCAAGAAGTGACCGATCTCAAGGCGTTGATTCGCAAGAACTGCCGCCTCGTCGACACGCCCGCCTTCCGCGCCGGCGCGGGTCAGACCTGCCCACGCTGAGGCATCCGATATTGCGGCTGCACGACTCGCGTCGTCGGTCGGCCTCGCTCTACGTACCAAAGTACGTGTCGCTCGGCCTTACTAGCCGCGAGCCGTTCGCTCGCAATCTCGGACGCCTCAGACCTTAGCTCGCGAGCCGTCCATCTGGACCGCGGCGAAGACTCGGGGAGAGCATTACTTGACGAGTGCGAACGCTGAGCCGTTCCACGTGTAGCGGAGCTTGTTTGGATTTCCCCACGGCAAAAGGAGGGGCTCGTAGGGGCCGGAGCCGGGAGCGGCTTGATCCCACGGATAAGTTTTTTCGGTCCAGCCTTCGACCTTGCCGGGTCGGACATCGATGTCGAACGTTTTGCCGCTCGGAGCAGGGATGAATTGCACGAGGCCTTGCGCGCGCTTTCCCTTTTGGGTGCGCGCCGTTTCGATGGTGAAGATGCGCTTGATGCCTTGTGCGCCGACGCTGTAGGCGATCATGAGATTCGCTTCGGTGAGCTCGGGCGTTTTCGAGAGTGTCGCATTGCCGCGGACGATGAGCTCCGCAGCGCCGTCGCCCGTGAGATCGCGCGTCGTGAGCTCGACGGAAGAACCATCGCCGAACTGATCGAGCGAGATGTACGCGTAGCTCGCGCCGCCGAGAAATCCGGGCCCGAATACGACGAGATCTTTGCCGATGAGGACGACGCGCTCGGGACGCGGATCTTCCGCGACGTGCACTTGAACGTCTTTGCGGACGGGCGCGCTCTCGAGAGACCGCTCTTTTTTGAATCGCTCGAAGATGAGTGTGCCGTTGTCGCCGCTCTTCGTGGTCGTTTCTTTTGGAGTCGCAATCTCCTTCGGCGATAGCGGCGCGACGCTTTCTGGAGTCTTCACCGCAACGGCAGCTGCGGCCGGCCCCGTGGGCTTTTGCGCGACCTCGTTCGTCTTCGTGAAGCTCGTGCCATCGAACTCGAACGTTTGCGATTTTACCGCTCCCCAGGGGAGGAGGATCGGATCCGAGTCGCGCGAAGGGGCTTCTTTATAGGCGTTCGGGTCCCACGTCGAAGACGACTCGGCGACGAGCTCGATCGATTTTGGTGCGATGCGCAGGCTGTTCAGGACCTTGTCTTGACCCTTTGCGACGACGACCTCGTGCGTGAAGACGGAGCGTGGCTCTTCGCTTTTGTCGAGCGCAAGAATGTCGACCCATTCACGCGAGACGACGTCTCCGCTCCTACGTCGCAAGATGAGATCTGCGCGATTGTCACCCGTCACGTCTCGCAGCTCGAGCGAGAGAACTTCGGTGCCGAGATCGCGGAAGAAGAATTCGCGTCCGCTGCGATACCCATGACCCACGATCGTGAGGACTTTGCCGTAGAGCGCCACGCGCTCTTTTTGCGGATCACCCGTGATGTCGGCGTAGAGCTCGTAGGTGGGGCGGTCCGGTAGATTCTTCGGGCCGAGGAGACCTTCGATGAGCGAGAGCTCGGGCTCGGTGGGCAAGGACGGCATCTTCGACGGGCTCGCGGCATCGAGCGGTCCGGTCGCGGCATTGGCGCTTCCTTCGGACCACTTGAGACCTCCACGCAATCCCACGCGCGTCGTGCGTGCTTCTGAGAATGCGGTCCACGGAATCACTGCCTCGAAAGAGAGGCCGTCTCCGTTGGGGGCTTCGATGATCGATGCTCCAGTGATTTCTGAGCCGCGCTTGGTGCCCGACGCGAAGCGGACGTCGCCGCTCGATTCTCCCGGTTTTCCTGGCTTCAACGCGACTTCGTACGTCGTGAACGTGCCGCCGTTGCCGGGGAAGGCGAGAACGAGTGTGACGGCGTTCTTCGGGAGCTTCGAGAGCTCGACGCCCACGTAGATCTTGCTCGTGTCGTAGAGCATCGCCGCGCTGAGAGAAGCGCCTCCACCGCCCTCGGCCCGATAGCGCGCGGGCCACTCACCGACGACGCCGTCGAGATTGATCGGATTTTGCGCGTCGACCTCTTCGAGCCTCAGCGAAGAAGGAGCCGCCGTCGAATAGCCGTGCGTTGCGTTTCCGCCGCCGCCGAAGCTGCCGACGCTCGAGAGCCCGCCTTGGCTCGCGGCGAGAGCGCCGATGGAGTCTTTCTTGGAGCCGTTGGCGGAGTCGGGGGACGCGGGACTTGGGCTTCCGCCCCCGCAAGCGAGAGAGAGGAGGGGGAGAGCAACGACGGATCGTAGACGCATGCGCCTACGGTTCTATCACCGACTCTCGATGTCGCGGGAGGGGTCGCTTACGATCGCGTCGGCGCTTCGGGCTTCGTGAGGAATGCGCGCTCGATGAACTTCGACACTTCCATCACGGGGATGATCGAGATGGACAGAGCGAGCATGAGGAGCCACTCGCTCGACGTGAGCGGGAACGTGCGGAACACGGGACGCAGTGACGGGACGAGCACCGCGACGAGATGAATGGCCAAGCTGACGACCACCGAAACGAGAAGTGGAATCGTGATGAATGGGCGCAGCGTGAAGATCGAGCGAATCGGCGAGCGGCAACTGAAGGCGTGGAAGAGCGGGCTGATTGCAAGGAGTGAGAATGCAATCGCGCGCGCTTGCTCGACGCCCGTGTCCGCGGAGTGACCCCACGGAAGCAGGTAACAAGCGAGTGCGCAGCCGCCCATCCAGATACCGACGAGCGAAATACCAATGAGCTCGCGGCGCTCCAAAAGGCCGGAATTTGCCTTGCGCGGCGCTTCCGTCATCTGCGCTTCGTCGGGAGGTTCGACGCCGAGACCGAGCGCAGGCAATCCATTCGTGACGAGGTTGATCCAGAGGATCATCAGCGGCGTGAGCGGTTTTGGACCCTTCAAGAATGACGCCACGAACACGGCGACGATGAGGCCCGCATTCGACGAGAGAAGGAAGAAGATGAACTTCTGGATGTTGCGGTAGATCGCGCGACCTTCGCGCACGGCGTGCACGATCGTAGCGAAGTTGTCGTCGGCGATCACCATGTCCGCGGCTTGTCGCGCGACGTCGGTGCCGCCCTTGCCCATTGCCACGCCGATATGCGCTTCTTGCAGCGCGGGCGCGTCGTTGACGCCGTCCCCGGTCATTGCGACCACGTGGCCCTTCTTCTTGAACGCACGGACGATCTCGAGCTTCTGCTCGGCCGTCACGCGCGCGAACACGCGTACGTCGTCGATGATCGCCGCGAGCTTCTCGACGCCCATCGCCGTGACCTCGGCCCCGGTCAACGCGAGTGCGCCTTCTTCCCAAAGACCGAGCTCCTTGGCGATCGCGCAGGCGGTGAGCTTGTGATCGCCCGTAATCATGACGGCGCGCACCTTCGCCGCGGCGCAGGTCGCGATGGCTTCTTTGACGCCCTCGCGCGGAGGATCGATCATGCCGACGAGGCCTACGAACGTGAGCTTGTGTTCGATGTCGATCGAATCGGGGGACTCGTCGGTACGTTCTCCCGGAACACGAACGACGCGCCTTGCGACGGCGAGAACGCGAAGCGCCTGAGTGCTCATGCGCTCGGCTTCTGCCAAGATCGCCGTGCGGCCCGCTTCGTCGAGATGCTCGTGGCCGTTCTCGGTGTCGAGCTCCGTGCAGAGAGGCAAGAGCGTGTCTGCGCTGCCTTTGATGTGCGCAACCTCGCGCCCTTTCGCGTCGAGCGTGAGAATCGTCATGCGGCGGCGATCGCTGTCGAACGGCACCTCGCGAAGGAGATGATGAGACGGGATCACCGATTCGCGCGGGATTCCGGCCTTTTCGGCCAGCGTGAGAAGGGCCGCTTCCGTTGGATCGCCAATCGCGCTCCACACGCCCTCACGGCTTCTCTCGATGCTAGCGTTGTTACAAAGGGCGACGATCTCGATGAGGTGGCGGAGGGGCTTCTTCGGATGATCGACGTGCGCGCCGTCACGATACTTGAGCTCGCCGCGCGGATCGTAACCGACACCCGTCACGACGAAGTGCTCGCCACCCGCATAGGCTTCGCGCACCGTCATCTCGTTCTTCGTGAGCGTTCCGGTTTTGTCGGAGCAGATGACCGTGGCTGCGCCCAATGTCTCGACGGCTGCGAGCTTGCGAACGATGGCGCCGCGTTTGGCGAGACGCTGCATACCGAGCGCCAACGTGATCGTCGTGATCGCCGGCAGGCCCTCGGGAATGGCCGCGACGGCGACGCTGACGGCTTCGAGAAGGAGCTCGGACCAACCGCGATCGCCGCGCTGGAATCCGCGCAAGAAAAGGAGCCCGCTGAGTGCGAGGCAGCCCCAAAGGAGCCGCTTGCCGAACCTGTCGAGCTTGTCTTCGAGGGGCGTCTTGCGATCTTCGGCGGCTTCACGAATGAGGTGATCGAGGCGACCAATCTCTGTACGTGGCCCCGTCGAGACGACGAGAGCGCGACCTTTCCCGCGGACGATGCTCGTGCCGACGAAGACCATCGTTGCGCGATCGCCGAGAGGCGCATCTGCGGGAAGAATGGCGAGCGCGTCTTTGCCGACGGGCATGGCTTCGCCCGTCAGCGAAGCTTCTTCGGAGGCGAGGTTTACCGCGTGAATCAGGCGCGCGTCTGCGGGAACGGCGTCGCCCGCTTCGAGGTCGATGATGTCTCCCTCGACGAGCTCACTCGCTGGGATGACGAGCGCTTTGCCGTCGCGGAGAACACGCGCATTCGGGGTCTGCATCTTCTCGAGTGCATCGAGTGCGGCCTCGGCGCGTTGCTCTTGGTAGAAACCGAGCACTGCGTTCAATACGACGATGAGGCCGATCGCGATCGCATCGCCGTAGCGAAGAAGAAACGACTCACTGGCGCGGGCCGAGCTTCCGCCTTCGATGACGGCGATGATTGCCGCGACGAGAAGCGTGAGAACGATCGGATTGGCGAACTGATTGAGAAACTGGAGGAGCCGGTTTGGCTTCTTCCCCTCCGGAAGCTTGTTCAGGCCATCTTTTTCGAGCTTCGCCTTCACGAGCTCGGCGGAGAGACCCTTGTTCGGATCGGCGGACAAGCGCCCGACGATCGACTCCATCGATTCGGTATGGATCGCCGTGCTCATCTAGCGTCGTTCACTTTGGAGAGGCCGGATCGGGAGGCAGTCTTCAGCGGGCTGCCTTCTTCTTCTCTGCTTCGCTTTCGGATTCGAGCTCTTCGAGCGCGCGTGCGAGCTCGTCGGCTTCCGATTGATTTGGGCCACCGCCGCCAGGTGTACCGGCGACGCGCGTTTTAGCGGGTTCGGGGGCAGGCGCTGCGGGTGGGGGAGCGACCCCCATCTTTTGCTTCAACGCGAGGAGCGCATCTTCTCCGGAGGACGCTTTTTCGAGATCGCGGAACTTCGAAGCGAGGATGTCTCCCGTGTACTGCTCGTCGATCTCGCCCATCGCCTCGGCTTCCGCTTCGGCTTGGACGATCTTCTCTTCCATGCGACCGAACGTCTCGAAGGCGCTCTGATCGCGGAGGCCGCTCATCGTCTCTTGGATGGCGCGTTGCGCGTCGGCGCGCTTCTTTCGCGCAATGAGCACCTGCTTCTTGCGCTTCGCTTCTTCGATCTTGTCGTTGAGCATGCGCAAAGCGCGCTTCAGCTGCTCGACGGCGGCCTTTTGCTTCTGCCACTGATCGAGATAAGTCGCCGCGATTCCGTCGTGCTCTTGCTTGCGTGCAAGCGCTTCACGGGCGAGCTCGTCGTTGCCGGCGCGAACCGCGACCATGGCGCGCTTTTCCCATTAGGCGGCGTTGGCTTGCTCTGTCTGCTGCTGCTTTTCGAGGCGCTTTTCGTCGGCGATGGAGGCTGCGACCTGCTTTTTCGCTTCGACGAGCTGCGTTTGCATGTCGAGA
>JAHFDV010000086.1 GCA_023248815.1 Myxococcales bacterium | reverse complement strand
GAAGTTCAATCACGCTTCGAGGACCTTCTTCGCGAGCGAGCAGCGTCCGATGGGATCGCCGTGACGCGCGACGTCCGCGAGCTCCGTCATGGAAAAGCGCGCGTTTTGTTCGTGATGGGCACGGATGACGATGCCTACGAGGCGCGTGTCGACGCGGCCCCCATTTCTTCGTTTCTCGAGCACGCCATCCGTGGTCAAAAGAAGGGCTATCGAAAGCCGGCGCGCGCGATCTCGCAGGGAGACCTTTTCACGATCGATCTCGCGCTCGCAGCCGCCAACGCCGAGAAGCTCATCCTCACGCGAAGTCTTGCCGATGCGCGCGGCGCTCCACTCGAGGTGTCCGAGCTCGTGGCGCGCGCCGAGCTCATTGGAGCCGCCGAGACGCGAGGAGAGCGCGTGCAACGGCGCGCAGCTTCCGATCCGAGTGTTGCTCGCCGCGCGAACCTCGAGATCGCACGTGAACGCGCCCACGGTGCGCCAGATCCGGTGGCACGCCCAACGATGGGCATTTCCGCTCGCGAACGAATGCGCGCGCGAACCGGTAAAGACGCGCCGATGGCGGTCACGCGTCTCGAAGACTTTGCGAAGTGCAGATTTCGAGGTTTTTCGGCGCACGTCCTCCGTGCGCGCGAGACGCTCGTCGCCGGGGAAGAGCTCTCGCCGCGAGAACGCGGTGAACTGGTGCACGAGCTGCTCGAAGGGCTTTTTCGAATGACGCGCGACGCGTTCGCTGCAATGCCTCGTGATCGCGAGGCGATCTTGCGAATGATGACCGAGGCTCTCGACGAAGCCCTTTCGCTGCGTCTCGGTCCTCTCTTGGTGCGTCGCGTGGAGCGCGATCGCGTCCGAATACAGGTCCTCAACATCATCGACGAGGCGCTCGCGGACGACGCGTTTCGTCCGGATCTTTTCGAACAGAAGTTCGGCCACGAAAAGGGCTGGCCGGCCTTTCGCCTCACGCGAACGACTCCAGAAAAAGAAGAATCGGTACTTTTGGGCGGAGCAATCGATCGCATCGACCGCGCGACGGATGACAGCGCAGTGCGTGTCATCGACTACAAGTCTTCGCGCTCGACCGCGAAATCCTTGGTGGGGCGCGCCGGAACGACGGCCTTCCAGCTTCCGATATATGCTGCGGTGGCCGAGCACAACTCGAACAAGCGTGCCGCCGGAGCGGCGTTTCTCATCGGCGAACCCACGGAACGGCTCATCGGGTTTCCGTCGAATGTCGACATCGCCAAGCTCGCGCTCGAGGTGGTGGAGCGCGTGCGCGAAGGTGACGTGCGCCCCATCCCGATGCATCCCGAGGATTGCGAAACGTGTGCCTATCGCGTTCCCTGCAGGCGGCCGACCTTCTTCATCAACGAAGAAGACGAGGGTCCTCCGCGATGAGCGCCGAACTTTTCCGCTTCGCGAACAACACGATCCTCGCGGCGAGCGCCGGGACGGGAAAGACGCACAGTCTCGTCGGCGTCCTGACGCATCTTCTCCTCGGCGCCCATCGCCTCACGGACGAGCGGCATCCCGTGACTCCTTCGCGCATCGTCGCAACGACGTTTTCGAAGCGCGCAGCGCGCGAAATTCGCGAGCGACTGACGAAGACACTCATCGAGCTGTCGAGCGATCACCTCGAGAGCAACGTCTATTTCGAAGGGCTTCTAGAAACGGTGCTCGAGGCGGACGATGCAGGCGAGGTTGAGCGATCGCGAAGCGAAGGTGTGCGCGAGATCCGAAGGCGCGCGCACGCAGCACTCCGCGAGGCACACACACTTCACTTCGGGACGATTCACAGCATCGCCCTCGAGCTCATTCTCGGCGACGAGCGCGCGCGCGGAGGCGGTGAAGAGTTCGAGCTGCGCGATGAAGAAGAGCTCCGCAACGAGGCGCGTGAGACGATCGCGAAGATCCTCATCGAATATCCCGATACGGCGCGCGCAGAGACGATGGTTCGCTCTGCAGGCGGCTTCGATGAGCTCGTCGAAGGTCTCCTCGCCCAGATCGATTCCGTAGCCGAGGTGGGCCTCGAGCTCACGAATGTCCCCGTCGCTTCCCCCAAAGAGGCACTCACTTCGTTCGAGAAGCTCCTCCGCAGCGACATCGAGCTTCATCTCGTCTCCGAGAACGCCGCGCTCGCCAAAGACGTTTCGTCGTTGCTCGATCGCCGTGCGCCTGCTTTGGTCGATCGCCTGGGCGACTACTTCGAGACTTTTCTCAAAGGAAAGAAAGCGAGCGCCAACGCCCCTGCGCTTCGAGGTGACTACGGAAGCAACGTTCGCGACAGCGGCGAGATTCAAGCTGCCATGCTCCTCGCGAGAGAGGAGATCGAGGCGACCTGGCGCGCGACGCATGACGTGCTCGTACGTGCCGATCACGCGATTCGTGCGAGCCGGCTCGAGCGCGGAATCGCCTCATTTTCCGGAGTTTTGACGCGTCTTCGAGATCGATTGCGAGACGAGCCCGAGGCCGCAGCGGAGATTGGCGCACGCTTCGATGCCCTCCTCGTCGACGAGTTCCAAGACACCTCGCCCCTCCAGCACGAGATCCTTCGTTTGCTCTGGGAAGACAATCCCAAGGCAAGAGCGAAAGGCACCGTTCCGCCCCTATCGTCCCTACGAAAGCGCGGACTCCTCGTCGTCGGCGACCGCAAGCAGTCGATCTACGGGTTTCGTGGTGCCGAGGTGTCCGGCTTTTCGGATTTCGCGCTGGCTCTCGCCGGCGATCGCGCAAAGGCGGGATGGGGGATCGAAGACGAGCGGTCGCTGGGCGATGGCCTCGGTGCGGCGTTCGTTCCTCTCGTCCACAATCGTCGCAGCTCGGAGGCCATTCTCGGCTTTGCGAACGCTTTCAATGCGCGGTTTCTCACGGGGAGCGGACGTCCCTACGAGATCGAGTACCGGCCCGCTTTCGAAGATCTGAAACTGCCGCCGGCCACGAACGCCGCGATCGCGCAAGAACCAGCTTCGAAGGTCGTGCGTTGGATTCACCCCGCCATGCAGGGCGAGTCGACGCGCCGCCAAGCGACGAACCTCGTCGAAGATGCGCGGGCCGTGGCGGACGGCATCGTGAATCTCTTGGAGAACGAAAAGCGCGCGAGTGGCGAGCGCGTCGCCCCCAAAGACATCGCCGTGATTGCGCTCACGAACCGCATGCTCGAGACCGTTGCCTTCACACTCGCTGCCGCGGGCATTCCCTACGTCGTCGCGGGTCAGGGATTTTTCTCGAATCTCGAAGTGAAGGACGTCCTCGCGCTGCTCGCGCTCGCAGTCGACGACACGGATCGCTTGGCCGCGATCTCCGTCCTGCGCGGACCGTGTGTCGGCCTTTCGGACGAGTCGCTTCTCTTCCTCTCGAGTCAAAAGGGCCTTCTTCCGATCGAAGAGTGGAAAGGGGTCGAGCTCCCGGAAGACGAGCGAATCGACCTCGCACGCCTCGTCGACGTCGTGCGCTCGATGCAATCCGCTTTCGGGCGCGAGACCGTAGGCGAGATGCTCGACCGCGCGATCGAAGCGCTTTCCTTGCGCGACGTGCTCGCGCGCATGCCCCGCGGCATTCAGCGCGTCGCCAACGTCGACAAGCTCGTTGCGATGGCAAACGACGCGATCGATCCGTCGCAGTTTCTGGGCACGCTGCGAGCCCGTGAGGCGCGCAGTGCTCGCGAGGCCTCGGCTGCGCTTTTTTCGGAGGACGACGACGCCGTTCGCCTTCTCACCGTTCACGCGAGCAAAGGGCTCGATTTTCCCATCGTCTTCATGCCGGGTGTCGGGGGCGCGCCCGTGAGGGCCGACGGTCTGCGCATCTTCCAATTCGATCGAACGCGCAAGGCACTCTCATCGCGCTTCGTCGATCGCAACGGCCGTAGGCTCCTCGCCCCGGCGTTTCTCGACGCGCGCAACGACGATCGCGATCGTCGCGAGGCCGAACGACGACGCCTCTTCTATGTTGCCCTCACGCGCCCGCGCGAACTCTTGGTGCTCGTGGGCGACCGACGAGAGGCAAAGCAGTCGACGACGGGCGTGTTGCACGCGGCGACGATTCTGCGGGATCTCGAGAAGTCTTCGCTCGTCGAACCATTTTCTCCCCCCGTCCGCCGCACGTGGGCGGGCGGGTCCAATGCGGATTCAGGCGCACAAAAGTAAACCGCCGTCGCACTCGAAAGCGCGACGGCGGAGACTCCCAAGAGAAGCGCGTCAGTGCACGAGCGTGAGCGCTGCCGTCATCTTGTCGGGCTTCACGAATTCAGTGAAACGCGCTTTTTCATTTCCGTCGGCGTCGAGAAGGAGGACAACTGGCAAACCGACGACTTTGTACTTCGCCGCGAGGCGCTTGTATTCGGCATCTTCATCGTTGCTGCCGTCGACCTTGAGCGCGACATAGCGAGAAGCTTCTTTGCGAACGGCGGCGTTCGGCCACGTCTGCTCTTCGAGCTCTTTGCAGGCTGCACACCAGCTCGCACCGAAGTCGACGAGGACGGGCTTCTTCTCCGTCTTGGCCGCTCCGAGCACGGTCGGTTCGCTCGTCTCCCAGTTGATCTGCGCAGCGGCCGCACAATCGCTACCCTTTGCGGCCAGCGTCGGCTCGGCGGCTTGCGCGCTCAGGATCGGATCGACCTTGGCGAGCCAGCTGAGGAGCATGAACGTTCCGGCGACCGCCGGAATGATCGACGCGAGCTTCGCGCGTTTCGACCAGTGAGCGATGGCAGACTTGCGCTGCTCTGCCGAGATGTGAATCGAGCCGAGCATCAATCCGGAGACGACGAGCGCGAGAGCGATCGTTCCGTAGCGCGAGGTCGTGCTGACGAGCTTCTGGAGGCCGAACTGCGGCGCATCGCGGAGGTATGAAAGCGCAAGGTAGGAGAATGCCACGCCGCTCGCCCACTTGATGCCCATCATCCACGCGCCGCCCTTCGGCATGTTCAAGGCGAAGCCGCCCGCGAGGAAGAACGGAAGCCCGAGGCCGAGCGAGAAGGCGAACATCGAAGTACCGCCGAAGAGGATCGAAGTCGTCGGCGAGCCACCGTTGCGACCTGCGGCGTCGGCAATCCACGTGAGGAGGCCAGTGAGGAACGGACCCGTGCAAGGAGCCGCGATGAGGCCCATCACGAGACCGGCGACGAATGCGCCGCCGTAGCCTGCGCCGCCCTTCGTTGCGAGCTTGTTGTTGAGTCCCGAGGGGAGCGCCATCTCGAACGCTCCGAACATCGAAGCCGCGAGCGCGAAGAAGATCGCGGCGAGGAAGAGGACGACGTACGTGTTACCGAGAAAGCTTCCCATCGACTTGCCCGCGAGCGCGAAGCCGACACCCATCGGCGTGAAGAGGCACGCGATGCCGAGGACGAATGCACCGGAGAGCGAGAATGCTTTGGCACGCGACTGCGCTTCTTTCGCACCGAAGAACGCGACGGTCATCGGCACCATCGGGAAGACGCACGGCGTGAGGCTCGCGACGACGCCTGCACCGAACGAGGTGAAGATCGCCGCGAAGAGGCCGCTCTGTGCGGCGGATTGGAATTGACCCGTGTTGGAACCTGACTCCTGCGCGAGTGCACTCGACGCGAGGAGAAAGCTCGCGATGGCGAGCGCGGGTACGAGAAGACGCGAAGGGATTCGTCGATCACGCATGCGCATAAGGATGACACAACTCGCATCGAGAGCGCGAGTTCGAGCGTGATTCGAAGCGTTTCGCACAATCTCACACCTGGTTCGGCGATGGACCTGGTCCATCATCGAACCACCCGTCGCCCGAAAAGGGCAGCGAAGCAAAGCCAATTGTGCTCGACAAAACAAGCCTCGTTTCCGAAGCATTGCATTCTCGAAATAGGTCCGACGATCGGAGGTGAATCCGGAACCAACTTTTTGAAGAACGTGAAAAAGGAGCCGAGCGTCAGTTCGGAACGAACTTGAAGGACTCCACGGCGTGGCTTTTTCCGAGAGGCCCGGGCTCCGTTGGCGATTCGCGACATCAACGTGTGAGCACGCGAAGCGACGGGGTGGGAAGCGTCGGCGTCGAGGTGACGACGGTCGATGGGCATGAGCGCTCCGGCGAGAGTTGGCACCGCCGCAATGCCACGCACTAGTGCTGGACTAGTTCGCGGCCATCTTGATCAAGGTTGCCTTCGCCATGTCGACCTCGCCCGTCAACGCGATCGAGATCGAGGGGCGCGCAGCTTCGATTCGCTTCACGAACACTTCGAGATACTTGCGTGCTTCTTTCCACGAACCGCCCGCGTACGCGAGGTGGCCGAGAACGAAACGCCCATAGCCCTGACCGCAGGGAGCATTCGCGAGGTTGGACACGATGTCGGTGATGTCACGCAAGCGCTCCCCGCGCGCGATTTGAATGAGTGCGAGGTGGGCGCGATAGAGCGGCTTGTCACGCGTGCCCCAGCGCGACGCACGAAGGAGCGCGGCGCTGGCTTCGTCGTACCGTTGGGCGAGAAAAAGAGTGCTGCCGAGCGTCCACCAGTGGAACGCGCGTCGCGAGGCCGGTCCCTGGCGTGCGGCGAGGCGCAAATGAGAGAGCCCCACTTCAATTTCGCCGAGTGCCAAGGCTGCACGCGCGACATCTTGATGAATGACGTCGGAGAGAATGCCGAGCTCGACGGCTTGCAGCGCGACTTCTTGGGCGCGCTCGAAGCGACGCTCCTCGAAGAGAGCGAGATAGAGCTGACGCAGCAACATCGCGTGCGTGGTCGGGTCGAGCGGAGCTTTGGTCGAGAGACCGAGGCGAGCGTATTTGCCCCTTCCCTTCGGGCTTCGCGCCCTCATGGCTTTCGAAAGGCATTCTTCCGGCGTCAACACGCTATTTTTCGAGACGGCCGGCACTTCTGAAAGATTAGCATTGCCCCCATGGCGAGGCCAAATCGGCTAGGAACTAGTGAGATCATGGCAAATGCATCTCCCCTCCGCAGCATCCTCCTCCTGATCGCGTTTGGTGCTTCTTTTCTCGCATGTGGGCGCCCGGCGACCGAGACCGACTGCAAGCTAATCTTCGATCGCAACGTGGAGCTCGAGCTGCAGGAGCACCAAGTTTCTGATCCGGCGACCATCAAACAACGCCAAGGCGAGCTCGGAGCGAAGATGGGGTCGGAAATGAAGGATTGCATCGGAAAGACCGTCACGGAGTCGGGAATGAAGTGCGTTCGAGAGGCGAAGACGACTCTCGAGATCGCGCACTGCTTCCGCTGAATGGATTTCCGCGGAGGCGAGCCATGAGCCCGCTCCGTAAGGCCTACTTCTTTTTGACCGCGCGACCCGAGACCCTCTTGCGACCGTCTGTCACCTTTGGATCTTCCACGCCCCAGATCGCGTCGGCGCCGAGCGCACACGCCTGATCTTTGAGAGAGCGAAGGCAATCATCGTCGGACACGTCCGGCGCGCAGCTCGCGTTCACGGGGCCGATATTCGTCGTTGCGACGACCGGAGCTTCTTCCGTGATGTCGACCGGACAGCCCGCGGGGAACGCGCCCTCCTTGGCTCCGCAGCCCAGCGTCAGGGAAGCGAGGAGAGCGAACGAACCCGCGATGGAGAAGAGTCGAGTCTGTTTCAAGCGCTCACCTCCTTGACCTTGGTGTCGGCTTTGGCGTCGCTCGACTTCGCTCCGACCGGCTTGTCTTTCAAGAGTGGGAACCCGAGCGCTTCGCGTTGCGCGTAGTACGCCTCGGCGACCGCCTTTGCGAGTCCGCGCACACGTCCGATGAAACGCGCGCGCTCCGTGACGCCGATGGCTCCGCGCGCATCGAGCACGTTGAACTGGTGCGCAGCTTTCGCGACGAAGTCATAGGCGGGGAGCACGAGCTGCTTCGTCGGATCCTTCGTCAGAGCGAGAAGACGCTTTACTTCGCTCTCGCAGAAGTCGAATTGCTTGAAGTGCGCGGCGACGTCGGCCTGCTCGAAGTTGTACGTGCTCCACTCCCACTCGGAGCGCTTCGCGATCTCGCCGTAGGAGATTCCCTTCGCCCATTCGACGTCATAAATCGAGTCGGCGTCTTGGAGCACCATCGCGATGCGCTCGATGCCGTAGGTGAGCTCGCCCGATACCGGCTTGCAATCCATGCCGCCGACTTGCTGAAAATAAGTGAACTGACTGATCTCTTGTCCGTCGAGCCAGACTTGCCAGCCGAGTCCCCACGCGCCGAGCGTCGGTGATTCCCAATCGTCTTCGATGAAGCGCACGTCGTGCTCTTCGGCTTTGGTCCCGAGAACGCGGAGCGACTCGAGATAGAGGTCTTGGATGTCCGAGGGAGACGGCTTCAGGATGACTTGGAACTGATGGAACTGTTGCAGGCGGCTCGGGTTGTCACCGTAGCGACCATCCGACGGGCGACGCGAAGGCTCGACGAAAGCAACGTTCCACGGCTCCGGTCCGATCGAGCGCAAGAAGGTGGCGGGGTTGTACGTGCCCGCTCCGACCTCGGAATTGTAGGGCTGAACGATGACGCAACCGCGCTTGGCCCAGAAGTCTTGGAGGCCGAGAATGATGTCCTGAAAATACATGGCGACGCGACGAGCCTATCAGCGAGTCGACAGTCGTTGGAATAGCTCACGCGCGGATTCGAGCGTTGCGTCTTCGTCCATCGCTCGCTTCGCGAGCAGCATCGCCTTTTTGGGATCGCCCTGGTGCAGGGAGATCTCCGCGAGGCGCTGATACGCGAGCGCACGCGGAACCGGGGCTGGCCCCTTCATCATCGTAATCGCGCGCAGGGCCTTCGTCGCGAGCTCGAGATTCCCCACCTCGAGCGCGCTCGTGGCGAGCTCGGACGCGACGACACCATTTTGCGCATCCATGTCGAGCGCGAGCGACAAGAACTGGAGCTCTTCGGTCCTTCGGCCTTCGGTACGCGCGATCATGCCGAGGCGGAACTGCACGGGTGAAAGCTCCTTCGAGCGGCGACCCTTCTGCAGCGCGATCACTTGCGAAAGCACTTCGGTCGCCTGGCGAAGACGCCCGACGATGACGTAGCTATCCGAGAGGAGCGCGGACGAGACCAAATCATTCGGTTTGATCATGCGCGCAGCCTCGAGCGCCTGAATCGCGAGCTCGGGGTCGAGCTGATTCTCGTTGAGACGTGAGCCCGCGTTCACGTAGAGCTCGAAGCGGGCTGCGTCGTCTTTCATTCGCTCGGCGCCTGCGAGCAAGAGCGTGATCGCTGCGCGAAGATCACCCGCAGCCTCGTAGACCTTGCCGACGGCCGTCACGATATCGACGTTGCCGGGAACGATGGAGAGCGCCCGCTCGAGGCCAGGTCTCGCGCCTTCGAGATTTCCAGCTTTCTCGCAAGCCTCGAACAGCTTCTTGGCGAGCGGAACGATGTCTTCCTCGTTGGCCGCAAATACGAGCCGGTGATAGGCCTCCGAGGCGCTCGCCCAATCGCCGCGCTCGGAATCGACGGCAGCCATCTCCTTCAGCGCATCGACGTTCGAGGGATCGCGCGAGAGCGCTTCCTTGAAGGAGCGCGAGGCCCCTTCGCCGTCGCCCATTTGCTTCAACAACGTGCCGAGGCGCACGGAGTGATTCACGAAGCGTCGCTCGTCGCCGTTTTCGAGCGCGGCCGTGCAGATAATTTCGATCATGTCGGCATGAGCTTGTCTCAGCGTGGGATCGATCGTCGCGGCTCGCTCGATGTCGTAAAGAGCGCCTTCGTCGTCACCGAGACCACGCCGTGCCTTGGCGCGCAGCGAAAGCAAAGCTCCGCGTTCCGGTAGACCGTCGGGCAGAGCCGCGAGTGACGACGTGGCTTCCGTCGCCGCCGCCTCGAGGGACCCACTTTCGTAAAGAGACGACGCCAGTGCGAACGAGAGCGATGCGTCTCCGGGCACGAGCTCGAGAGCGGCTCGCAGCGACTCGGTCGCGCGCGCATGCAGGCTGATCTCCGTGAACCATCTCGCGGCATCTGCGTAGAGCGATGCCTTCGAGCCGTCCGTCCGCAGGTTTGCGACGGTCTCTGCAAGCTCGGCCCGCTTCTGGCGCTCGCCGCGCCGCTCGAAGGCACTCGCCGCAATCTCGAAGACACTGGTGCTTTCGGGGACCGATTTTGAAGCCGTCGCGACGACGCGGTCGAACGACGCCGTGTCGTCTGCCTGCTCGTGAGCACCGAGGAGCTTCAGCGCGACGCGCTCCCCTTCCTCCCCAGCAGAAACGGCCAGCAGACGTTCGCCGACGTCGAGCCGATCGCTATTTTCCTCGGATTCGATCGCGAAGAGCGCGCCCAAGAGCTCCTTCGATGTCGGCACCCAATCGAGCGCTCGCTGAAGCGTCGATATGGCGTCTTCGGTACGGCCTTCGCTCTGCTCGAGCTTCGCAACGCGCAGGGAGAGCTCGGTGATCGCAGCGCGATCTTCGTTGTCACGCGCGATGTTCAAGCGTTCCGTGAGGAAGCCGATCAGATCCTCGTTGCGACCTCTCGACTCGAGCAACGTCGCGAGCTCGGTTGCCGCGGCGAGCGCGAGCGGATGATCTTCGAGAATCGATCTCAGCTCGGCTTCCGCTTTGTCTTCGGACTCGGGTCGCTTCAGCGCGTAACGAGCGCGCTCGATTCGCAGGCGCAGCCGCTCTTCATCGGTCTTCGCGGCATTCACCGCCTGCTCGAGCCAAGCCTCGGCGCGAGCATGGTCGTTTGCGGCGAGCGCCGTGTCGAATGCGCTCGGATAGAGATCTGCATCGCGCGGATCTTCGAGAAGGAGCTTGTCGAAGAGGTCGAGCGCGAGCGTGCGGAACTCGGAGAGCGGCGCGACCTCGAGAGCGAGTGCGCGCGTCAGCACACGACGCTCGGAGTCGTCTGCGCTGGCGATCGCTTTTTGGCGCATCGCGATCGCGCGCACGGAATCTCCGCGCAGCGCGGCTTCCTTTGCGAGCTCGTCGAATGCGGTCTTGGCGAGACCACTCTCTTGTCCAAGCGCAGCTTCGGCCACCATCTCGAGGAGGTGCTCGACGTCTTCTTTTGCACCATACATGCGTGCAAGCTGCAGAGTTTCGCGAAGGGCACGAAGGTCGAGCGGAACGAGCTCGCTCTGCCTACGAAGCGCGTAATAGAGCAGAGACTCGTCGCCGCCCCTCCGCGCAATGCGCTCGGCCACGGCGAGAAGCTTTTGCGTCGCGGGTGCCGACTCCGTGAGGGGACGCGCGAGCTCGATGGCAACACCTCGCCCCTGCGGGAACGTCGAGAGCTCTTCGAGGAGCTCGGCCGTGTCGTCTTCGCCCGCACCTGAAGTGACGCGCAGACGAAGGAGCTCGGCGAGTGCGGAGGACAGCTCTTCCGTCGCATCGGCGCTCCGAAGCTCTCGCGCGAAGAGAGCGAGCACGCGCATGCGCTCCGAAGAGAGTCCGAGCTCTCGATAGGTCGCCTCGAGCTCTCGGTAGATCGGAAGCAAGAGCGCGCGTGAGGGGCCGTCTGCTTCGGCCTCCTCGAGGAGGTTGCGAACGTCTTCGGCGATTCCACCGCTCGCCCGGAGAAGACGCGCGAGCTGGAAACGAAGCGCCGCCGCGAGATCGGATTGCCCTTCGGATTCCGCTTCGTCGGCCGCGCGCAAGATGGAGGCGCGTTGCACCTCGTCGGCACGAAGAAACACGCCGTAGACGGCATTCTGGACCTGCGTGTCCGTTGCCGCGGATTCGAGCGCGGAGAGGGCGACGCGAAGGGCTTCGTCTCTTCGGTCATCGATGTCGGCGAGAGCCTCGGCGAGCTCGGCTTCGGCGATCGCGACGTTCACTCCGGCGCCGTTGGCGCGCTCGGCATCGATTCGCGCACGCAAGAGAATGAGTCGGTCGTTCGGACGATTGGCGCGGACGAATGCAGCGTCGAGCCCCTTCGCCGCGGTCTTCGTCACCGCGGCGGCCTCGATGCTCGATCGCAGGAGCTCTTCTGCGCGTTCGGTGTCACCCGCGCGCTCCGCGATCATGCTCAATGCGAAGAGAACTTCGCCGGAGGAGACGACCGTGCGCTCTCCCGTGGCCTCCGCGCGTCGCACCTGCGTGAGCAGGGTTCGATACGTGCGCTCTGCACGTTCGAATTCTTCCGACTCGCGCAAGAGATCCGAAAGACGTACGAGAACGGACAGGTTCGCGGGATCGATGCGCGACGCCGTCTCGAGCTCGGACAGCGCCGAAGCTCGATCACCACCGATGAGATGCAAGTTTGCGAGCTCGAAATGCACGGGCGCGCGCTCCTTGGGACGGCGTGCTCCAAAGGTATCGATGATCCCGCGGACGATGGCGAGACCCTCGTCGAGCTGACCGAGCGCTCCCAGGGCGCTCGCAAGGGCGAGGCGATGCACGCGCTCGTTCGGCTGGAGCTCGATCATACGCCGAAGAATCGGCACGGCTGCATCGCCGTCCTTGCATTCCTCGAGGAGAAGGCGCGCCGCCTCTGCGAGGTGCGCGATTTGTTCGGCAACCGTCGCTTCGAACTCGGCAGTACGGAAGAGAAGCATGGCGCGCGAACGATGATCGTTCGCCGCAGAGAGAAGCCGTGCGAGGCGATGCGCTGCCGCGAGGGACGAAGGTGCTGCTTCGACGATCCCCTCGAGAACGCTCCGCGCTCCTTCGAGATCGCCCGACCGCTCCAGCGCCTCGGCGAGCATCATCGCGACGTCCTCACGCTCCCCTTCTTCGGCATGACGAAGGAGGTCCCGGAGGGCCTTGCTTGCGCGCTCGAATTGCCCCTGTTCCATTGCGAGGCGCGCAAACGCGCGAAGGACTCGCGGCTCGTCACCCGCAGCATCGAGCGAGCGGCCATACCATTCGAGTGCCGTGGGGTTGTCTTTGAGGACCGTCTCGGCAACTTCACCGGCACGCCAAAAGAGCGCACCAGCCGTGCTCATCTCGCCGCGTCGACGCGCAGACTCGCCCTGTTCCGCAAAGAGCTCGCGCGCACGATCGGTACGCCCGGTTCGAAGCAAGATCCGGCCGAGAGCTTCGATCGTCGCCTCGTGTCCTTCGGCCTCGTCGAGATTCTGTCGCAGGAGCGAGACGGCGGCATCGGTTGCCTCGAGCTCGTCGTGAATGCGGGCAGCGTCGATTCGAAACGAAAGGCGGGCGTCGCGCTTGCCGGCGACGGACGCCTGGCGCTCCTTCAGACCCACGAGCTCGCGCAACTCTCCGCCTTCGCGAAGGAGGCTCTCGAGGAGCGTGGCAACTTGATCGTCGTGCGGATTCTCTTCGAAGAGACCGCTCAAAATGGAGGAAGCTCGGCGGCGGTCGCCCGCCTTGCGCGCCACCTCGCTCGCGCGAAGGCGGAGAGCGCGCTTCGTGGAGTCCGTATGCGGAAGGCGAGCGGCATCGAGAAGGACGCGAACTTCGCCGTCCGTGTCTCCCGCCTCGCGAGCAACGCGCGCGAGGCCTTCGGTCGCGAAGAGCAGATAGTCGGCGGGCGGCGTCGGCGAGCCCGAGAGGACGAGATCGATCTCGTCGCGCCCTTGCCAACGTTCTGCCGCAAGTCGGAAGATGCGATCGAGAATGCTCTTTTCGAGCACGCGATCGCCGATGGATTGCCCCGCGACCTCCGCGGCTTCGCGAAGAAGGTCGAGATCACCACCCGTCGACTGCGAAAGTCGAAGCAAGCTCTCGACGAGTGGACGGCCACGCGCACGCCGTTGCAGGTCTGCGAGCGCGCGAAGGAGCTCGGTGTTCTCGGGATCGTGCGCCAATGCGCGCAGGAACGCGTCCTCCGCGGAATCGGGCTCGCCCATGCGGTCGCGGTAGTAGTAGGCAACGCGTGTTTCGACGTCTCGTGCGATCTCGTGCGAGAGATCCGGCTGCTCTGCGACGGCCGTCGCGAGCGCGCGCGCCGCGAGTCCCCATCCACCCTCGGCACGAATGTGGTCGCCGAGAGCGTCGAACAGAGACTCTTCCCACTCACGCGCCTCGCTTTGGTAGCGAAGGATCGCCCGTGCAGCGACTTCCCACTTTTCGAGAGGCGCCGCGGTTCGCACGATGGCGTGCGCGGCCGCCAGATTGCCGGGCGCATCGATGGCTGCTTTGTCGAAGCGCGCGAGCGCCGAAGCAAGGTCGCTGGCGCGTTCATAGGTCTCGCCGAGCCGCAATCGCAAGTGCGTCAGGAGCTCTCGATTCGGAGACTTCTGCAGTTCGATGACTTCGATGCTCGATCGGTATGCGTCGATGACCTCGTCCCAGCTCGACGTCTTGTCGGCGAGGAGCAACATTCGGTCTTCGACCTCGAGCCGCGATGGATCGAGCAAAAACGCACGGCGAAGGTCGACGAAGGCTCCACGCTCGTCGTCGGTCTTGTCTTCGCGAATTCGAGATGTCTCGAGGAGAATGGCCACGCGCTCGGCATCCGAAGCTGCAGCGATGAGGCGATCTTCGGTAAGGCTCAGGATCGCGGAAGGCTCGCTCTCCGAGATGAAAACGGCGAGCAGCGCCTCGACGGCAGCCGTGCGCGTCGAATCGCGCTTGGCAAGGCGGAGCAGGCCCGAGCGTGCGGGGACGAGCCTCGCCGAGAGGTCGAGTGCACGCGCGAAGTTGATGACGGCTTCGGGCCCCTCCTTGAGGTGGTCTTCTTGGACTTCGGCGAGCTGCACGAGAAGATCTGCGCGCGCATCTCCGCTCATGCGATCGGAGGTCTCGCGCAGATGGGCCGCGAGCTCATCCCAACGACTCGTCTCTCGGAGGAGCTCGGCGAGCGCGAGCGTTCCTTCGGGTGACGGGCCGAACGTCGCTTCGATGAGACGCCATTCATCGATCGCGAGCGTGGGCTCGCGCAACTCTTCGCGAGAAAGGCGCGCCACCTGCACGAGATCCGAGCGCCGCTCCGCCTCGCGCAATTGCACGTCACTGCGCCGGCGAAGTGCGACGACGAGCTCCGCCGTGCGCCCCGAGCGCTCGAGAAGCGTGATGAGCCCATCGTGCGCCGGGAGATCTGTCTTGTCGAGCTCGATGCATGTCTCCCACGCGGCGATCGCTCGATCGTTTTCGCTCAAAAGCGATGCGAGCTCCGCGACGGCAACGAGGGCAACTCGTCTTGCGTCGACATCGCGCTCGAGCTTGGCGACGCGTTCACGCGCACTGAGCTCTTCGGCGCGACGCCCGGCCGCTTCGAGAAGCGGTGCAGCTCGACGCGCGGCTTCGAGATGCTCCTCTTCCGTCGCCGTCGGAACGAGCAGAACCTTCAGATAAAGCTCGATCGCGCGCGACGCATCCCCGATGTGATCCTCGATGACGCGCCCGGCAGCGAGCTCCAGTGTCACCCGGAGTGCATCGTCCGTCGTGTCGTCACCGGCTGCAGCAAGCACGTCAGCGAGCTTGTCGAAGCGGCCCGTCTTCGCGGCGAGATCCGCGAGAATCGTTCGGTGCTCGGCTTCATCCGGCTCGAGGCCGACGAGTGAAACGAAGTGCTCGAGCGCAGCGGCGTGATTCTCGAGGCGCAGATAGAGTGTCGCCACGCGCTTGTGTTTGCGAATACGTTCGCGCACGCTCCGGGTCGCTTCGAGCTCGATTTCGAGCACGCGCGCGAGCTCCGCATCGCGGCCGGCCTCCGAGTAGTGCTCTTTGAGCAGCGATGCTGCGCGCTGGCGAGCGGAGACCGCGCGCGCCCTCGCACGGGGCGGCGCGAGAGAGATGCTCCCGCCTTCACGCGACGACTGCGGCTCGGTGGTCGGCGGGATGCTCGTGCGATCGTCGTAGTAACCTTCTTGG
>JAHFDV010000380.1 GCA_023248815.1 Myxococcales bacterium | reverse complement strand
ACTCTTTGAACGCGGCGAGCGCCCAAGCGATTTGCGGCTTGTCGCCCTTCTCGGCGATCGCGAATGCCTTGAGGAGGGCCGGGCGAACCTGCGCCGCTGCGCCTTCGACCTTCACGTACTCGAGGAGCGCTTGCGCTGCGCGTCCACGCACGGCTTGGTCCTTGTCTTCGAGACCTTTGATGATCGCGGGGAGCCCGCCCATGTCTTTCGCCCAAGCGAGCTGCGCAAAGGCTTCTTGGCGGAGATGCTTTTCTTCCGTCTGAATCGCCCAGACGCGCCACTTCGGGATCTGCTCCGCTTTCGGGAGCAAATAGAGCTGCTGCTTTTCGACCGCGGCTTGCGAGACGTCGATCGTCGTCGCGTTCTTCATCACTGCGAGGCCGGCAAGACCTGCGACACCGACGACCGTCAATGCGCCAATCGCGATGAAGACCGGTTTCGTGCGGCCCTTCTTGAAGTCGCCGTCGTCGCCGGTGTACGCGCCACCCGCGAGGCCGGAGCCTTGACCCGGATCGAACGCGGGGCCTACGGCCTCGTCATCCGGCGGCCACTTCGCGAACGTCGTCGCGGTGGGAGAAACGGGAAATTCGACAAAAAAAGGGAGCTCCGAACGGCGCTTCATGGGCGCGGACGGTACCCCAACCGATTCCCCTTGGAAACCCCGACTAGCGTGGGCAACTCGGCGCGAAAAACCACCCTTCGCTCGTCAGCGAAGCATTCTCCTGACCTTGCGGAGGACGTCGACATCGGCCGGAGGAAAGTCTTCGTCGTTGAGCTCGCTCGCCTCCGCGAAACGCACGTCTGCGACATCGAGCGCGCGCGGCTCCGGTGAGCCCACTTTTCTCGCGACGGCGTAAAAGAGCAAAAGCACGTCTTTTTGCGGGTACGCGTGGAACGTCACTTCGACGATGTCGGACACCACGACGTCGATTCCGAGCTCTTCTTGGAGCTCGCGAGCAAGTGCGACCTTCGGATCTTCCCCCGGCTCCGCTTTTCCGCCCGGAAATTCCCAGGCACCTTCGAGATGAGTGCCTTTTTTGCGCTGCGAGAGGAGCACGCGCCCCGACTCGATGAGGAGGCCGGCGGCGACGATCACGGTAGCCATCGCTTCATCCTATCTCGCCCTCCATGCTCGGCCCCTGTCTCTTCTCGAGTCCTTCATCCTCGGCCCCTGTATCTTCTCGAGACCTTCAGGCTCGACGGGGCGATGGAAGATGTGCGATCACGTTCGGCACATGGCTACGCTTCTTTTCGAGATCGGCGTCGAGGAGTTGCCCTCTTCTTTCGTCGATGCCGCCCTTGCTGCGCTTCCTGAGCTGACGAAAGCGAAACTCGCGGACCTGCGCATCGCGCACGGTGAGCTGAAAGCGCTGGGAACCCCGCGGCGCCTTGCGATCTTGGTCGAAGGCGTTGCCGAAGCGCAGCCCGACCTCGACGAAGAAGTCGTCGGCCCTCCGGAAACGGCTGGCTTCAAGGATGGAAAGCCGACGAAGGCCGCGGAAGCATTTGCTGCAAAAATCGGCAAGGGCGTCGAAGCGATCGAAGTTCGTGACTTCGTCGCCAGTGGAAAGCAAAAGGCGGGTCGTTTTCTCGTCGGAAGACGGCAAGAGAAGGGCCGCCAGACGAAGGATCTTTTGGGAGCGGCGCTCGCAGACATCACCGCGAAGATTCCATTTCGCAAATCGATGCGCTGGGGCGAAGGCACGGCGACGTTCGGTCGACCGATTCAATGGCTCGTCGCATTGCTCGACGAGACCGTCGTGCCCGTAACGTTCGCGGGAATCCACGCCGGTCAGAAGACGCGCGGACATCGTTTCCTCTCTTCTGGCGAAGTGACGTTGAAGCGCGCGAGCGACTACGTCGAAGAGCTCCGCAAGGTCCATGTGCTCGTCGATCGCAAAGAGCGCGAAGAGACGATGATGACGCGTGTCGCCGAGGCCGCGCAAAAGCTCGGTGGAACGCACGACAAAGAGGCGTTCCTCGTTCCCGAAAACGCGTCGCTCGTCGAAGAGCCGAATGTCATCGCGGGCAGCTTCGACGCAGAATTTCTCGAGCTTCCCGCCTCCGTCATCCGCGCGGTGGCACGCGGGCATCAGCGCTACTTCTCGGTCGAAAAGTCCGAAGACGAGCTCTTGCCGAGCTACATCGCGGTCGTCAATACGGCGAACAATCCCGGCAACATCCAGCGCGGAAACGATCGCGTCATGCGCTCGCGTCTCGCCGACGCGAAGTTCTTCTTCACCGAAGACAAGAAGACCAAGGCCGAAACGCGCATCGAGAAGCTCGCCGGAATCGTCTTCCACGCGCGCCTCGGCACCGTGCGCGAGAAGGTGGCTCGCATCGAGCGTCTCGCCAAGAAGATCGGCGCGCACTTCGAGCTCGAGGCGGAGGAAGTGACGCGCGCGGCCGAGCTCGCAAAGTCCGACCTCGTCTCGTTGATGGTCGGAGAGTTCCCCGAGCTCCAGGGGCACATGGGTCGCTCGTATGCGATCGCCGCCGGAGAATCGGCGCGCATTGCCGACGCGATTCGCGATCACTACAAGCCGCTCGGCGGCACGGACGCGCTCCCCGAAGACGCGCTGTCGCGCACGATCGGTCTCGCAGATCGCCTCGATACCCTCGTCGGCTGCTTTGCGATCGGTCTCGCCCCGACGGGCACTGCGGATCCGTTCGCACTTCGTCGCAACGCGATCGCGGCGCTTCGTCTTCTCGCAGAGACCGACTCGAAGCTTGCGGGAGTCTCGCTCGAGACGCTCATCGGCGACGCGTACGATGGGCTCGAAGGGAAAAAACTCGAGCTCTCGCGCGAAGACACGATCAAGAAAGTGCTCGATTTCTCGCGTGAACGCCTTCGCGGAATCCTCTCGGCGCAAAGCTCGAACGAGATCGCCGACGCCGTGCTCGCGAGCGCGCCGGCAGGCAGCGCAGAACGCTTTCCACGATACGCCGTCGTGAAGGCGCGCGTGCTGAAGAGCCTCGTCGAACAAAAGGTTCCCTGGCTCGATCAAGCGAAGACCGTCACGAAGCGCCTCGTCGGTATCCGCGGAAACGCGACGCCCGTCTTTCACGAGCGGGCGGTCTTCACGAGTGCCGCAAAGGATCGCGATCTCGCCATTCACGACGTCGTCGCAGCGATCACGGGTGTCACGGAAAGCCTGCGCACCGAAGACGAGATGAAGAACGCGCTCGGTGCCGCAGAAGAGCTCTCGAAGCGAGTGGACCAGATCTTCGCGACGAGCCTCGTCAATGATCCCGAGGACCCCGTGACCCCGAAGCGACTCGAGCTCCTTTCGTTCGGCGCCGATCGCATGCTTCGCTTGGCCGACTTCTCTCGCCTTTTGGATCGCGGATGAGCGATTCGCCCAACTGCATCGCGAAGGGCATCGGCGCGAGCCCTGGCACCGCCAGGGGCAAATTCGCGCTCGATGCGAAACGCGCGGCAGTGCTCGTCGCCAACAAGGAAGCCTATGTTCTCGTGGCGCACGAGCTCGCGCGCGAAGACGCCGATTTCGCAATGGGCGCCGTGGCGATCGTAACGACGACGGGGGGAATCACCGCAGATGCCGCAGTGATGGCGCGCGCGCTCGGCAAGCCGTGCATCGTCTCGTCGACGCTACGCATCATCGAAGGCCGCCTTTGTGACGCCAAAGACGCTCTGATCTCCGAAGATGGGGTCCTCGAAATCGACGGACTTTCGGGCGAAATTCGCACGATCTAGTTTCTCGCGATTCGTCCCACATTGTCGCCGGATCTGGACGCCACCATGGATCCGAATTGACCATTCGACGCAGCATTTCTGCGTGATATTTTTTCGGAATGTTGCGAAGTCACGCTCTCCTCGCCGCTGCCTCCTTCCTCGTCGCCAACGGAGCGTTTGCGCATGCACGCATCACTTCGCCGATGCCGCGCGACGACAGCGCCGCGCACAAAGAGGCGCCGTGCGGCGTGGGCATCGCCAAAGGCCCGGTGAAGAAAGTCTACCCCGCGGGCACGACGCAAATCCCGGTCGAGTTCGAAGAGACGATCGGCCACGGCGGCTGGTTCGCGATCGACCTCTCGCTCGGCAACGATCAGAACTTCACCCTCATCGACATGATGAAGGATCCCGACAACGGTTTGACGTCCACGAAGGGCGCGCCCCGCATGGTCACCATCCCCGCGGGCACGACGTGTGCAAACTGCACGCTTCGCCTTCGTCAGGTCATGTGCACGAGCGACAAGATCCCCGTGGACGACGCAAAGTGTGTCGCGACGCTCAACTCTGGAATCTCCACCTATCACTCCTGCGCAGACATCCAGATCGGCGCAGGCACCGCAGATGCGGGCGCTCCTACGGATGCCGGCGGGACGGCGACGACCGATAGCGGGACGAGCACGACGGTCGACGCGAGCACGACGGGCACCACTGACGCGGGCTCCACGGGCCCCGCGCCTGGTGGTGGCAACCCGGACGAGAGCGACGGCGAGTTCAACGGCTCGAGCGGCAGCTGTTCGACTTCGGAAAGCGGAGGCGGAAGCCTCCTCGTCGGCGGAATGATCGCCGCAGCCGTCGCCTTTTCGCGCCGCCGTCGTCGCTAATCCGTTCTAGCGGAGCGTGCTCGCTCGATGCGAAGCGACCCACGGGGATAGACCATTGGATTCGGCCTTTCCGCTGAGCGCTTTTTCGCGATCGGTGAGCGAGGCTTCGATCGCGAGAGCGGCGACGACGCGATCGAGTTCGGGCGACGGCTCGGGTGGCGCCGCTCGAAGCGCATCGGCGTGACGGCCGAGAAATCCCGTGTCGTAGTTGCCGTCGACGAATTCTGGATGGCGAAAGAGCCGCTCGTGGAAGCCGAGATTGGTCGTGATGCCATCGACGACGTATTCCGTCAGCGCGCGGCGCATGCGCTCGACGGCCATCGCGCGCGTGGGCGCCCACACGCAGAGCTTCGAGATGAGCGGGTCGTAGTGGCTCGAGATCGTGCAGCCCTCGTAAGCGCCACCGTCGTCGCGGACGAATGGGCCCGCGGGCGTCTCGAGTCGCGTGATCGTGCCCGGTGACGGAAGGAAGTTGTTGTCGGGATCTTCGGCGTAGACGCGACACTGAATCGCGGCTCCGCGCGAGACGAGGTCTGCCTGCGTGAATCCGAGCGCGTCGCCCTCGGCAATACGCACCATTTCGCGCACGAGGTCGAGTCCCGTCACGAGCTCGGTCACGGGGTGCTCGACCTGGAGACGCGTGTTCATCTCGAGGAAGTAGAACGAGCCGCGATCATCGAGCAGGAACTCGAACGTGCCGGCCGAGTAGTAACCGACCGCCTTTGCGCCTTGCACGGCGATGGCGCCCATCTTCGCGATGAGGTCGCGCGAAGCTTTCGGCGAGGGCGTCTCTTCGACGACCTTCTGATTGCGCCGCTGAATCGAGCAATCGCGTTCGAACACGTGAACCATGTTGCCGTGGCGATCGCCCAGGACTTGGATCTCGACGTGGCGCGGTCGAATGAGCGCTTTTTCGAGATAGACCGTGTCGTCGCCGAAGAACTTTTTGGCTTCGCTTCGAGCTCGTTCCCATGCGCTCGCCATCTCTTCCGGCTTTTCGACGAGGCGCATGCCTTTACCACCGCCGCCCGATGCAGCTTTGAGCATGACGGGAAACCCGATCTTCTTGGCGGCTTCGACCGCTTCTTCGGTCGTCGAACACATCGCGCCGGGGACGATCGGGACGCCGGCCTCGGCCATGATCGTTCGCGCAGCCGTCTTCGATCCCATCGCGCGCATCGCGCTCGCGGGTGGGCCGATGAACGTAATCTTTGCGGCATCGCAGGCTTCGACGAAGGCCGCGTTCTCGCTGAGAAAGCCGTACCCAGGATGAATCGCGTCGGCGCCGACCTTCTTGGCAGCGTCGATGATGCGATCGATGCGGAGATAGCTCTCGCTCGCGGCGGCAGGTCCAATGAACACCGCTTCGTCGGCTTTGCGAACGTGGAGCGCCGCGCGATCCGCTTCGGAATAGACGGCGACGGGGGAGATTCCGAGCTCTCGCAG
>JAHFDV010000085.1 GCA_023248815.1 Myxococcales bacterium | reverse complement strand
ACGCCTATCGGCGGAAGCATTGGCCTCTACGCACGCGTGGAAGCGGACCGCCTAGCGCTCGCGGTAAGCGATCAAGGCCCCGGCATCCCCGAGGAGTCGCTCGGCCGCGTGTTCGATCGCGTCTTCACGACCCGTGGCGACAAGCGCGGCACGGGGCTCGGATTGGCAATGGTTCGCGCGACGGCACTGGCTCAGGGCGGAGACGTCAAAGTGAGCTCAAGTGCCGGCCGCGGCACGACTTTTACGCTTTATTTTCCGACCACCAGGAGCTGACGCCGATTCGCGAGCGGGCCCGGGCTCTTCGCGCATTCGAAGAACTTTCATCCGCCGTTCATCTCGCATTCATGTCGAGGGCGCAGCTTGAGGGGTGCCGCAATCGTGCGGACACTTTCCGGAGAAACCTCGCTCAATGTCTGCTTTCACATCGATTCTCGCGCTCGTCGGCCCTTCCGAAGACGCGGCCCCCGCATCCCCTCCCTTCCGCGACGGCGGGACGACTCAGCCGAGCGCACAGTCGAACGCGGAGCGCGTGAGCTCCGAGCGCGTCGCGTCGATGCAACTTCCCGCGTCCTCGGCTCAGCGGTCGCTGATCGCACTCTCGGCGATGATCGGCGCACTCGTCCTCGTATCGCTTTGGGGGCTCGCGGTGAATCCGGTCGCCATCGGCACGTCACTCAGGAACGCGTCGACGGTACCGATGCTGCTCTTGGTTTCAGCGCTCGTCTGTTTGCCCGCAATCGTCGTCTTCATGCGGATCTTCGTCTACGCGCCGGGGCGAGTGAGCTCGCTGTTCCTTTCTTACGGTCTCGGAGCGTTCGCGGGATCGCTCACGATGGCCGCACTCGCTCCAGTGATCGCGCTCTACTACCATTCGAGCCATGCGGCGGGGCCGCTCGTCGCAAAGATCTCGGTCGTCGTCGGTCTCGCAGTCGGCACGATGATCTTCACCCGTGTAAGCGCGCGTCTTGCGAAGCCGGAAACCACCTCTTCGCTCGTCGCGATCGGCACGCGCTGGCTCACCGCTGCACTGCTCGTCACTGGGCAGCTCGCGGTGATCGCGCAACTCGCGTCGACCGTCGATCCCATCCTCGATCATCGTACGCGCTTTGGTCAGGGCATCGACGGCGCGGCCTCGTTCGACGAAGCGAAGGAGCGCCCGCACCAAGCGCCTTCGGAAGGAGGGGCGTCGCAGTGAAGCCGCTCGGCCTATTCGCCTTTGCCATATTTGCGGCCGCGATCACGGTGCTCTTCATTCTTCGTAGAAGGCTCAAAGAAACCGTGAAGCTCGAAGAGGCCGAATCGATTTTGAACGAAGAGTACGCACACCTACAGAAAGAAGAGAAACACTCATGGTGATGTTCGCCGTATTGCCGCTACCGTCCTCGCTCGCCCTCTCCGCCGTTACGCTCACGGGCGCCGCGGTTCTCGGGCGCATCGCGTTTCCGACGCTCTCGCGAATGAAAGTGTCCCAACGCGGATTCGTAGCTCTTGCTGCGATCCTCGGCACCGCGCACGCGATCTGGGGACTAGCGCCTACGTGGGACCTGCGCGCCCAGGCCGCACAATTGTGCAGCGTCGTCATGATTCCTCTCATTCTCACCACGCTCGGCCTCATCCCGAAAGCCGTCCTCGAGCTCCTCCTTCGCCGTGGAGACCAATCATGCTGACGCGGCGCAACGTTCTTCGAGGCGCCCTCGCCACGCTTCCCCTGATGGGCCTAGGCACGGGTATCGCGGGCTTCTGCGAAGGTGGTCGCACCACGCCGATTCGTCCGATGACATTTCGATTCGCAAATCTGCCGCCCGCGTTCGAGGGCTTCACGATCTTGCACCTCACCGACTTGCACCTCGGAACGTCGAAGCACGTTCACGATCTCGAACGCACGCTCGATGCGCTCGGAACGCGCGCTCCCGATCTCATCGTCTTCACGGGCGACATCGCCGAGGATGTGAATCAGATCGCGCCGGCGATGCGACTCGCGCGAGATCTCCGGCCCAAACACGGCGTCCTCGCGACGCTCGGCAATCACGAATATTTCCGAATCGGCGAGACGAGGCCGCGTCTTCTCGCGAGCGATGCCGATCTCCTCGTCAACGAGAACCGAATCATTCGAGTCGGATCCTCGCGGCTGTTCATCGGCGGTGTCGACGATCCCATATCGATGCGTCGTGATCTCCGTCCGTTCTATCCGACGCAACTCCGACCGACCTTTGCGGGCTCGCTCCCCGATGACTTCCGACTTCTCCTCTCGCATCGTCCCGAAGCATTTCGTCACGTGCGCGACTACAACGTCGATCTCACGCTCTCGGGCCACACGCACGGCGGTCAGATCGGCTTCAACGGGAAGAGCGCGTTCGAACCGTTGTTCGACGACGGCTACCTTTGGGGCCACTATCGCAACGGATCGTCGCAGCTCTACACGAGCTCGGGATTTGGAAGCTGGTTCGCTTTTCGCCTCGGCTGCGGGGCAGAAGCGCCACTCATCACGCTCACGCGCGCGGTCGGGTGACGCGCGAGGTCGTCAGACGGAAATCGCGGTTTCGGAGGCGCGATATCCGACGCCGCGAATCGTCTCGATATAAGCGCCGCCCGTGCCGAGCTTTTCGCGAAGGCGCTTCACGTGCGTGTCGACCGTGCGCGACGTGATGTCGGCGTCGATGCCCCATACGTCGCTGAGGAGAGTGCTGCGCGTCTGCACGCGGTCTTTCCGTTCGATGAGCGTAACGAGAAGCTTGAATTCGAGCGCCGTCAGCGCAATCTCGTCGCCGACGACGGTGACGCGATGCGCGCTCGTATCGACGCCGATCGTCCCGAGCTGCAAGAGCCCCTTCTCGTCTTCCTTCGAGCCGCGGCGCAAGATGGCTTGAATGCGCAAGAGCAGCTCGCGCACGCTGAAGGGCTTGGTCACGTAGTCGTCGACGCCGACTTCGAAACCAACGACGCGATCGATCTCTTCGCCTTTGGCGGTCAGCATGATGATGCCGACGCCCTTCGTCTTTGCGTCGGCACGGAGCGCGCGGCACACGTCGGTACCTGGCATGTCGGGGAGCATCAGGTCGAGAAGTACTACGTCGATGGGAGCGCTCTTCGCGAGACGAAGGCCCTCGGCGCCGCTCGGTGCCAGCTCCACACGGTGTCCCGCCTGCGTGAGATTGTACGAAAGGATGTCGCGAAGGTCGGCTTCGTCTTCGACTACTAGTACGGTCGCCACACGGTCCTCCTTTTCGGATTACGTGCGCACTCTAGCTGCGCCCATCGAGAGCGGTAGTGACAAGTTGGTGACAAGCGTCAGGCGGGAACGCGCAGCGATTGCCGTCCATCTTTCGGAAATGTCACGGTAAAGGTCGTTCCAAAGCCGACTTTGCTCGAAACAGAAACCGCGCCGCCGAGCACTTCGGCGAGATGCTTCACGATGCTCAGGCCGAGCCCCGTCCCCCCGATGTCGCGCGAGCGCCCTTTGTCGACGCGATAAAAACGCTCGAAAAGGCGCGAGAGATGCTTCTCGTCGATGCCGGGTCCCGTATCGGTGACTTCGCATTCGAACTCCGTGCTCGAGGCACGAGCCGAGACCGTGATCGTCGCGTCTTCGCCGCAATACTTCACCGCGTTGTCCACTAGGTTGCCCACGATCTGCTCGACGGCGCGAGGGTCGACGACGACGACGAGAGGCGACGGGATGTCGAGGACGATGCGAATCTTCTTCTTCTCGGCGCGCTCGCGGTAGAGCGCAACCACTTGGGCAAGCGCGCTACCGAGCTCTACGTCTTCGAGTCGGGGCTGGAACTCTTTCGATTCGACGCGCGACAATTCGAGAAGGTTCTCGATGAGATCTTCGAGACGCTTCGCATTGCGATCGACGATGTCGAGGAAGCGCTTGGCGGCCGTCGGATCGGCAACGGCTCCCCCTTGCAACGTCTCGGTGGCGGAGCGCACCGCGGAGACCGGAGTGCGCAGCTCGTGCGAGACGTTCGCGACGAAGTCTTTGCGAATCTTCTCGAGCCTTCGAAGCTCCGTCACGTCGACGAACACCGCGAGGAGCTCCTGATCCAGCGCGACGAGCTGGACCAGCAATCGGCGAGGCTTCAGTCCTCCGAGCTCGACCTCCTCGGACAAGTTCCCCTTCGCCTCGAGTCCGCGACGGAATAGTCCAACGAGCTCGGCATCACGGATGACGTCGGCAAAAGCTTTGCCTTCGACGACGCCAGGAACGAGCAAGATGCTTCGCAGGGCTGCGTTCACGAGAACGATTCGCCCATGCTCGTCGAGAAGCACGACGCCTTCTTGCATGCCGTGGAGGATTCGGTCGAGACGACCGTGCTCTCTCCGCAAGTCGGCGAGAGACGCAGAGAGGCTGCTCGAAAGGCGATCGAGCGCCACGCCGAGGGTGCCGAGCTCGTCGAAGCCTTTGAAGTTGGTACGAACATCCAGACGCCCTTCCGTCATCTCGTGGGCCGCATTGGTGAGCGTACCGACGTCTTTCGTGATTCGCCGAGCGACGCGAAAGAGCACGAACGCAACGAGGGCAAGAGTCGCAAGCGCCGCGAGAAATACGCGTCGGCGAAAACGTGAAAGCGTGGCGTCGATTTCGGGAAGTGTTCGTGCGAGGCGCACGTAACCATTCGTTTCGCCCACGGAAAAAGGGCGCGCCACGTACAAATAGGAGCGCTTCAGGGTCACACTTTGGCGAACACTCTCGCCCTTGCCGCTCTTCCGCGCGTCCTGAATCTCGGCTCGCTGGAGATGATTCTCGGCCGTGTGCACCTCGTCGAGCGAGAGTTGGGAGTCCCCAAGTACGTTTCCCGAGGCGTCGACGAGCGTGACTCGGACACCGAGCGTCTCACCTTCGCGATCCGCGATGCGGTCCCACTCACTGGCGCTCTCATGGGGCTGCGCTTTGATCGCTTCGACGACGACCTCTGCACGCACGCCGAGGTCTTCCTTCAGTTGATCGACGAGATACTCACCGGAGCTACGTACGATGAAATACGTCACTCCGAAGATCGCAAACGCGAAGAGCGCGATCGGAATCCAAAGAATCTGAAACTCGAGGCCGCGCTTCACTTCAGGTCACGCGCTCAGCCGGAAGTTCCGTTTGCCGCAATTGCAGGAGCCGCGACCATCGGCGAATGCTCCCATGATCCGAGCCACTCCGTCGAAAATCTTTCGGCGTCACGTCGCGCGGAGAGGAGTGACGATCGGGCGGCGCAGATCCGATCCGAGATCGCGCACGCGAAAGCGAGTCGGTCGAGTGCAGATGAATCGCGTCGCACTTCGACGATCGTCTTCGTGATCGGCTCCTTGCCACGCAGCAACGAGCGCATCGCTCGAAATCATTTCGAGGGTGGCGCAGCCCCAACGCTCACGGCGGAGGCAATCGAGGTCCGAGCTCCACTCATCCATGAGGCCGTCGAAATCACGCGTCGTCGCGAGTGGAAGCTCGTCACTCACGAGCAAGATGGTTTCCGCACCGAAGAGCTCGCTCGCGCGAAGCGTTCGATCGAGGACATCGACTTCGTGTCCGCGATAGACGGGAACGTCATTTTCGCGAAGGAGACTCGCGAGCGCGTCATCGACCTTGGCATTCGTCGTCGCAACGATCACGCGTGCGCCATCTCTCGTCGCTCGCGCGCGACGCGCAAGCTCGATCACCGCAGGCAGGCCGTTGCCGAGAACGACGACCGCGCCCGAAGTGCGGGCGAGACTCGCGGAGATGAGAATGAGCGGACTGAACATGCGCGAAAAATAGGTGTACGCCCCGTCTGTGACAGCGAAGTGACATCGAAGTTTCGCGCGATATTTCTAGCTCGGGAGTTCCCCAACGATTTCTTGATGTATGAGCGGAGCGCGCAGGATTTGCGGCCCTACGGACCGGCGCGCTTGGCGAACGGCTCGGCGAAGGTCGTGTCGTATCGACCGGCGTTGAACTCTTCGCTCGCGAGCACTTTCCGCAGGAACGAGACGTTCGTCGTGATTGGCGCAAGCTTCGTCTGCGCAAGCGCACCATCGAGGCGTGCAATCGCGGCTTTGCGGTCTTCACCCCACGCGATGATCTTGGCGATCATCGGATCATAAAAGGGCGTCACCTTGTTTCCCGCACGCACCCCCGACTCGATACGGAGGTCTTGGCCGGCTTCCGGCCACACGAGCTCGGTCACGTCGCCCGGTTTCGGAATGAAGCCTTTTGCGGGATCTTCCGCGTAGACGCGCACTTCGATCGAATGACCTTTTGGCTTCGTCGAAGATAGATCGGGGAGGCGCTCGCCCTTCGCGACGCGCAGCTGCAACTCGACGAGATCGAGTCCCGTCACCATCTCGGTCACTGGGTGCTCGACCTGCAGGCGCGTGTTCACCTCGAGGAAGAACAAGTTGCCTTCGGCATCAGCGATGAACTCGCATGTTCCGGCGCCGACGTAACCCACGGAGCGAACGACACGCAGCGCCGCCTCGTGGAGCTCTTTTCTTCGGCGTTCTCCCGCTTCACCTTGAAAAAAAGCCGCGGGTGACGGTGACTCTTCGAGAATTTTCTGGTGACGGCGCTGCAGGCTGCATTCGCGCTCACCGAGAGCGAACGCTTGGCCGTGGGTGTCGCAAAAGACCTGCACTTCGATGTGACGCGGCTCGCTCACGTAGCGTTCGAGGAAGACGCGGGCGTCCGCAAAAGCGGCTCTCCCCCGATCCGAACAACTCTTCAGCGCTTTCTCGAGCTGCGCTTCTTCGCGAACGATCTGCATTCCAATGCCGCCCCCGCCGCCGACGGCTTTGACCATGAGCGGGTAGCCAATCGTCGCGACGACCTCACGCGCGCGCGCAAGATCTTCTGGCGACTCGACCGATACGGGGAAGTCCGTGCCGGGAACCGCGGATGTTCCCGCGTTCTTCGCGACGGCGCGCGCCTTCATCTTGTCGCCGAACGCATCCAGCACATCGGGCGTGGGTCCGACGAAGGTCACGTTGCGTGCGATGAGGGCTCGCGCGAAGTCTCCCTTCTCGCTCAGGAATCCGTAGCCGGGGTGCACGGCATCCGCGCCGGTCTGCTCGATGGCGCGAAGCACTGCATCGATGTTGAGATACGACTCCTTGGCGGGAGACGGTCCGAGCAAAATCGCTTCGTCGGCGTCGGAGACGTGTGGACTCTCGGCGTCGGCTTCGGAATAGACCGCGACCGTTGCGATCCCGAGTCGCTTGCACGTTCGAATCACCCGACGAGCAATCTCACCGCGATTGGCGACGAGAACCTTCTGAAAAAGTGCCATCTTTTCTCCTCTGACCTTCCGCGCGTTCTATCCGCGCGTGGGCAGCGAGAATACTCGTCTCTCGGCGAGAATCGTCAGTGAAACGGCGTCCCGACGGCCTGTTCGAGCTGGAAGACGCGTGCCCAGTAGTCGCCTACCGTGCGGAGGTAGTCGGCCTTCGTCGAGACCGAGACGCGTTGAGCGTCGAGGAGATCGATTAGCGTCGCCGAGCCTGCGTTGTATTGCAGCGCGATCACTTCTTCGGCACGGCGCGCGCGATCGAGCGTCGACTTTTGAAAGCGCTCGACCATCCCGCGCGTCGTCGAAAAGCTGGCGAATGCCGTTCGAACTTCGGCATCGACGACATTGATTGTCCGACGGGAGATGATCGCCTGCGAGGACTGCTCTACTTCCGCGCGACGCACTTCGCCTTGCTGTTGATAAAAGACGGGGATGGGTGCCGTGATCCCGAACATCAACGTCGGCGGCTGAATCGCGAGGGTCCCCGTTCCCGTCTGCAGATACTGAACGGAAAGTGCGAGGTCGGGAACGCGTTGACGTTTCGCGGCGGTGAGCCCGAGGTCGGCGGCTTCTTTTCCTTTTCGTGCAGCCTCGAGCTCTGCGCGATGTTCGTGAGCCAACGTAAGGAGGCTCGCTTCCGTCGCGGCCTCGAGCGCGGTCGGCACGCGATAGTCGAGCTCTTTCTCCTCGACCGAGATCTCCGTCGTGGGATCCACGCCGAGCATCACTCCGAGTCTACGCGCTGCGTTGTCTGCTTCGATGCGCGCGACATCGGCAGCTTGTTCTGCCTGAAGTTTCACCGTTTCGAAGCGAGCGAGTGTCCCTTCGTCGATCACTTTCGGGAATCGGATTCGCTGGATCTCGAGCGTCTTCGTAGTCGAAGCCTGTACGTCCATGGCGAATGCGAGAAGCGCGCGCGCTACCCAAGCATCGACATAAGCATCCTTGAGTTGGAGCTCGAGGGATCGAACGTTGGCCGTCGTCTGCGCCTTCGTTGCGTCCAAGCTGCGCTCCGCTGCATCCATGCGAGTGCCGCGTTTCCCGAAGATGACCTGCGTCAGCGTGCCTTGGTCGGAGAGGGCCGCCGAATACGTATTGGCAGAGCAGCCGCTGCAACCTTGGAGGTTGTTGTCGTAGCCAAACGTCCGACCGTATCCGATGGTGACGAGTGGGTTCAGAACGGTGCCTGCCGTCTTCACGTCCGCTTCGGCGCGCCCGACATCCATCTTCGCGAGCGCGACGTCGTAGCCGCGTTCGCGGAACATGCGCGTCGCTTCGTCGAGTGTGATTTTGCGTGGCTCGGCTCGTGCCGTCGTCGAAAGCGTCGTCGAGAAAAGGAGGACAGGAATCGACCATTGCGCCAGGCGCGAGAATGCAGACATGAACAAAACGTAACGGAAGCGCGACGTTTACGAGAAGCGGAAATGACAGTTCATTTTCGGTGGTCTCATTCTGCAACGTGTCGCGCCACGCAACGAAGCAAGACGCTCGTTTTCGTGCGGATCGCCACAAAACGAAAACGCGCCTCTCGCCGTTGGGCGAGAAGCGCGTCATTCGCGAGAGCCGTATCAGTTCGGGCGATCGGTGCCGACGACGGTCTCGCCCACTTCCCAGCGGAAGTTGTCGAGAAGAACGCTCGATTGGTAGTTCGTGTCACCGGTGTTCCAGATCATGAACTTGAGCTTGATGGTTTCGCCTGGCTTCACCGGAGCAGAGGTGGTCAACCAGCCCGTCGCGCCGCCGCCGGTCGAGCTCGTATCGCAGTAGGAACCCTTGTTGTAGTAGCCCGTGCCCTTGAGCTCGTCTTCGCCGCCAGAGCAGGCCGAGAGCGTCTCTTTTCCGTCGCCGCACGTCTTCGTGTTGGGCGTGCAGCGATCGAAGAAGCCGTTGTTGACGCTGACGGGATTGCCCTGCGCGTCGAACGAGATGTTCTCTGGCGAGCCACCGTTGAACGCCTCGGACTCCAACACGGCGAGAAAGCCGTCGTTGAACTCCGTGCAAACGTATTCGGGCCATTCAGACGAGAAGAAGTTGAAGTCGAACGAGAAGCCTTTGGCGTTGTTGGGAACGCGAATCTCGAGGCTCGTGACGGCAACGTTGTTGAACTTCGTCGAGATCTCGCAACCGGCAGCCGCTTTCGGGTAGCCGGCCGGAAGATCGCCCGCTGCGCCGAAGAGCTGACCATTGAAGCCCTTGAACACTGCCGACTTACCCTTCGAGTCGTTGTATTCGCGAGCGTAGCCCGTGCTGAGAACGCCGAGCGAAGCACCTTCCGTCGGCGTGAGGACCGCGCCGAACTTCGAGAGGATGCCGTGCTGGAAGTCTTCCGGCGCGGAGGTCGCCTTGTAGCCCGATGTGTAGCGCGCCGAGGCGACGCCCCATTCGGTGTCGCTCGAGGAGCTGTGGCAGAGGCCGAGCGCCTTCGCGAACTCGTCCGCGTCACCGTCGATGTCGAGCGCGTCGTCGCAGGAGGGCGGGTTGTCGACGTTTCCGTCGTCGTCGTTGTCGCAGTTGTCGCCGGGGAAATCGAAGTTGCCCGCGTTCGGGGTGCAGCCGCCGGGTGTGCCGCCTTCGCCCTCTTCGTCGACCACTTCGGTCGTCGCGCCATCGGTCTTGCCTGTGCCGCTAATCGAGCGGTTGGGTGCCGAGCTGCTGCAGGCCGCGAAAGCGAATGCACCGAGGGTACCCAGCGTCGCCGTGAAAAGGCTGGTGGAGCGGGAGAGGATCATGGGCCCTAATGAAGTCTAAAGTTCAAAGGATGCAAGGACCTTCGCCCGGTTTTAGCAAAGGGAAAAAAGGTTTGTCCTACCTCGCCCGAGGTTCATGCATGGACGCTGCATGTCTTCATTGTGAGCGCACGAGCCTTACGAATTGTGTCGTCGGCGGGCGACGCAGTGACGTGCCAACGATAGCGTCGAACGAGGAATTATCCGCCACGGCCACATTCATGACGAGGACCGATCCCGAAGGCAGACGTCGCCGCAGCGAGCCTCAGGGTTCGCGATGGCGGGCGCGAAGAACCTGGAAGTATCGAAGTGCGAGCCCCGACGCAATGGCCGCTCGTTGAACGTTGCCCCCGTGATGTTGCACGATGGCGTCGACGTAGCGTCGTTCGAGCTCGCGAATGACGGCCTCGCGCACCTTGGCGTAGGGCTCGGTCGGATCGATGAGCGAAGCGAGAGGTGAAGGTTCTTTCGAAGCGAGAGCCGCCCTGCCCGATGTCGCCTCTGCAGACTCGCCGAGCTCGACGTGGCGGAGCATGACGCCGTTGAGCTCGCGCACGTTCCCGGGAAACGAATGGCTCTCCAGCTGCTCGATCGCTGCATAGGGCAGCTTCGTTTTGTCGCCTCCGAGAAGCTGCCAGAAGTGGCGAGCGAGCTCTCCAATGTCTCCGCGACGCGCGCGCAGAGGCGGAAGCTCGATACGTGCGAGCGCCAATCGAAAGTAGAGGTCGTCTCGAAAGCGTTCTTCTTGAATCGCGCGCTCGAGATCGAAGTTCGTCGCGGCGATCACGCGAACGTCGACTTTGACGAAACTGTCGTCGGCAATGCGGCGGATCTCGCCTCGCTCGATCGCGCGAAGGAGCTTCGCTTGAACCTCGAGATCGAGCTCGCCGATCTCGTCGAGAAATAACGTGCCGCCGTCCGCTTGCTCGAAGACTCCCGGCGTTCCGCCCTCGTGATTTCCAAACAAGCGGAGAGGCGCGCTTGCCTTCGAAACCGTCGCGCAGTCGAACACGATGAAAGGTCCGCTCGCTCGCTTCCCTTTTTCATGGAGCGTTTCCGCGAGGAGCTCTTTCCCCGTCCCCGTCTCCCCTTCGATGAGTACCGTTATGTCGGACCCGGCGAGGCGTTCGAAGACCGGGTACAAGCGCCGCATCTCGGAGCTTGCGCCGATGATGCGACCGAAGCTTCGCGCGAGAGCGAGGGGTTGTGCCTCTGCGTCTTCGAGTCGTGTCACATGAAGCGTCGTCGATCCCATGCGAATGATTTCGCCGCCCTCGAGGAGCGCCTCGACGATCGAGAGGCCATTCACCGAAGTGCCGTTGGTCGATTCGAGATCGGTCGCACGGAGCTTTCCGGCGTGAACTTGGAGCGCGAGATGGCGCCTCGAAACGTGGCGATCCTGAAGTTTGAGATCACCACTTCCTCCTGCTTGTCCGACGAACACGCGGCTCGGTAGCGAGGCATCGACGTCGAACGATGCACCCGCGTCTGGGCCCTCCGTCACGCTGACGCGGAAGCGCGAAGCAAGGCGGGATCTCTGCTGCGCTTTGACGTCGGTGGGATCGTCTTTTCGATTCGTCGCCATGAATGCGGTCAGAAATGGATGACGGGAGAGAATTCTTGCCGACTCGTAGCCACGGGTGACTTCGCACTGACGACGAAGTAGGTGAGCAGGCCTGCGGCGAGAATTCCGACGCCGAGCGAGACGTCCGCCACGATCATCTTCGTGCGAATGTCGTCGACCTTGCCCTTGTCGCAGTTGGGTGCGCAGTGTGAGTCGTCGAGCCCGCGGAGATCGCTTTTGGCGCTGAGTCCGAAGCCTGCAAATGTGGCCAGCGCCGCGACGGCGACACTTCCGGAAACGATTGCCGCAACGGGAACGCGACTCGTACTTTGCTTCGGCGTCGAAAGTACGTCGCTCGACGTTCCACCGCTCAAGTGAACTGCAATTTTGCGGTCTCGCTCGCCCTGCACGAAAAGATGGTCGACCCGCTGAGGACCGCTCCCGGCGCGCGAAAACAAGAGCGCGTGCTTTCCTGGGTCGACACGAACGGATCGGCCGTCGAGGCGCTCGAGCAAGAGCTTTCCGTCGAGCTCCACGCGAACGTCGACGAGATCGCGTCCGTCGTCGTCGCTCGCATAGAAGACGACGGTCGGCATTGCCGACTCCACTTCCGAAAGCCACGTTTGGCAGTCTTCGCGGACGACGCGCGGACACGCCTCGGCGCTGCAATGAAGAAAGTCTTGCCGGGAAGAGGTGAACCGACCCGCTTGTCGCTCGACCTGCCCATGCTCGGCTGCCGTGATGCACTCCGCGCGGTCTTCGGCGTGGGCCGCCGATGGATGCGTGAGTGTCGCAGTGACGAGAGAGGCGACGAAGGTGACGGTCTTCACGTTCATCGGGTGCACTCGACTTTGTAGTGTCGCACACCCTTTGGGTCCAACCAATAGGGCGGCGAGCAATCGACAATCCGTCTCTTTTTGAAGCGTCTTCTATCGAGCTTGCGCGCGCTCGCCTCTTCGGCGGGGAAATCGCCATCGTCGTCCGGGCCCGCAGAAAGCGAGGGCAAAGCTACGCCGCTCGCAGCCAACGGAATCGGCGCGCCGACGATCGAGCTGCTCGATATCGAGGGCTCGGAGCTCGCCTCGCGAGAGCTTTCCTTCGAAGCAGGCAAGGTCACGAAGAACGCGAGGATCGTCGCCGTCACGACCGCGCCGCCCACGGCCAACCACGGACTTCTTCTCGAAGACGCGCGAGTCCTCTCGGCCCGCCGATTCTCGCCCAGCGCAGCCAGCTGCGGTGTGACGATGGGATCTGGTTCTGGGATATCCGCGAGCGCACTGGCCGAGCTCTCGAACGCTTCGACGAGAGCATCTCGTGCTTCGATCGCATCTTGAAATCTTTCGTGCATCCAAGTCGACACCTCGCTCGCAGAAGCGCGTCCGACGGTCGCGTCGATCTCGTCCGCCATCTCTTTGGCGTTTGCGAACCGAAGATCGGGATCACGTTCGAGCCCTCGGAGGACGATGGCGTCCAACGCAGATGGCACACTCTTCTCGACGCGACTCGGTCTTCGAATCGGCTTCGCCAAAATATCGTCGAGCAATGCGCTCTCTTCCTCGCCTTCGAAAAGCCTTTCGCCGGTGAGCATTTCCCAAAGACAGATCGCGAGCGAATAAACGTCCACGCGACGATCGACGCGCCCATCGAATAGCTCGGGCGCCATGTATCGGAACTTGCCTTTGATGACTCCCGTACGCGTCGAAGAAAGGCGTCCCAGCGCTTTCGCGATTCCGAAGTCGATGAGGCGCGCCATGCCGTCGAGACCGACGATGATGTTTCCTGGGCTCACATCACGATGAACGAGCTCGAGCGATTCTCCGCTCGGATGACGAAGCTCGTGCGCGGCGTGAAGACCGCGAAGGACATCGCTCGCGATCGCACACGCGACCTTTGCGGGGATGGGTCGGCTCGCAACCTCGGCCAGCGAAAGGCCGCGCACGTAGTCCATCGCAATCAAGAGCTCGCCCTGCAGATTCAGTACGTCCTGCGTACCAACGACATTCGGATGATCGATTCGCGCGGTGAGCCGCGCTTCGTCGACGAGCATCGAAACGAAATCCGGCTCGCGCGCGAGAGCTTCGCGAAGGCGCTTCACCGCAACGAGATGTCGAAAACCACCACTCTTCACCCGCAGCGCCACGTAAACCTGCGCCATCGCCCCTTCGCCGAGCGAAGGTCCGAGGAGGTATTCACCGATGCGGACAGCGTCGCTCATGCGAGTGAGGTGAATCTATCGCAGAACGGACTCACGCTCTGGGCTCTTCGAAGGACGAAAGGAGCGCTGTCTCGGTCGAGCAATGAGCAAGAATGACCTGAAAGCGCGCGCGTGTGAGCGCCACGTAAAACAGCCGCCGAGACGACGGCTCGACAGGATATTCGTCCACCGAGGCGTCGGGAACGACGACGTAGTCGAACTCGAGGCCCTTCGTGTCGAGCACCGTCGTCACCTGCACTGGGCCACGGGGAAGAAAGCGACCATCGAAAACGAGCCGTGCCGGAACGTGTGGCAGAAGCGCCGCATGGAGGCGACGCGCCCTCAGCGGCTTGCGACAGAGCACGGCGATCGAAGCATGCGGATCGTGGTCGAGAATAGAGCTCATTTCTGGACCCAATCTCGCGACGAGCGTTCCCTCGTCCGAGAATCCGACGCGCCGAAGTTGGTGAGAGCGCACGACTCCTTTTGCCTCGCTCTTTCGACCGTCGCGGACGAATCTGGCGGCTGCGACGATGTCTTCAGGACAGCGGTATCCAACGTCCAGCATCGCGCGCGTAACGTTCGTGAGCCCGAGCTCCGCTATCGCTTCGTCCCAACCGCCGAAGGTGCTCCCTTCGTCCGTGTGCTGCTCGGCGTCGCCCGACACGATGAACGTTCCCGCCTTCGCCAACGACCGTCCGAGCAGCGCAAATTCTAGCGGAGCGAGCTCCTCGGCTTCGTCGATCGCGATGACGTCGTAAGGCCTCAACGCGGTCGGCGCGACGCCACGGCGGTCGGCGCGCAGCCGATCGAGCTCGAAGAGAATGGCATAGTCTTCGACATCGATCGTATCCGCGTGACTCGTCGCCGTACCCTCGTCGATCCTTTTTCCGTCGATCGCCCGAAGTCGCGATTTGTCCTCGACGAAAGACCACTCGTCTTCCGTCGTCTGCCCGATCTGCACGCGTATGCGATCGAGTGTATCGCCGATGCTCCGCTCCCCGAGCCTACCTTCGGCTGCGATATTGCGGACGAGCGCCGCATCGCCGAAAAGGTGCTGAAGATCACCGCGCGAAACGAAACGCGAACGCATTTTCCTTGCAGCATCCGCATCGTCGTCGATGATCCCCGGCTCACGATCTTTCAAAATTGCGAGTGCTTTCCGCATCACAGGATGGCGCTTCAAGCGCGTTACGCTCAACGGCGCGCTCTCACTCTCCCGCGGCAACCAAGCGAATGCGCGCTTCGCCTGGCGCCTCGCAAACACATCGTAAGTCGCCACGAGCACGTCGACGCCCAACTTGCGCAACGTGCCCTGGAGCATTCGCTGCAAGCCCTCCGAGGGGACGATCACCACCATTCGTAGCTCGCGCTCTCTTCGATAGAGGCGCAAAAGCCGCATGACGAGCACCGTCGTCTTTCCATAGCCCGCCTCCCCGAGCACGAGCAGGTGCTTACCCAACGGCATCTCCACGAGCTCACGCTGCGCTGCATCGAGCGTCACGCCCGCAATCGACGGCGCGCGCTTCCGAAGGCCACGAGGTCGCCGCACAAAGATTGAAAGAGCCTTCTCGGTCATACGCTCGACTAGAGCCCCTCTCCCCAATCGAAGGAATCTTCCATTTTTTGCGACCTTTCATGATAATTAACGGGTGCTGCATCGGCCTTCGAGCCGATCAAAAACGCACGAGCCGCCGCGCAAGCGCCACATGTGAGACCCGTCGCGCCAGCAACCATGCGCGAGCTCCCACGCCTCGCCCATCACACGCTTCGCTCAATCACGCACGGTGCACGGCCCGTCGCGCCAGCGACCATGCGCTAGCTCCCACGCTTCGCTCACTCCCACGCTTCGCTCACTCCCACGCTTCGCTCACTCCCACGCTTCGCTCACTCCCACGCTTCGCTCACTCCCACGCTTCGCTCACTCCCACGCTTCGCTCAC
>JAHFDV010000379.1 GCA_023248815.1 Myxococcales bacterium | reverse complement strand
TACCTTCGTCCACGAGGACGGCGTCGAGCCGACGAATAATGTCGCCGAGCGCGCCCTACGCACCGCGGTCCAGTGGCGGAAGATCATGTTCGGCAATCGCAGCTCCTGGCTGCGGATCCGATGACGCTATCTCTCCGCAAGACCAAGATGCGTCGAGCGACGCCAAGCTCGACTCGCGACCACCGCCGACACCCGCGCCCTTCGGTCTCGACGCGCGCCCCGCGAATGCGACGTGCAAGGCGCCTCCTGCTCCGCCGAGTGACGGCGTCGTAGACTTCAAGCGCGTCTTTCCCAAACTGACCTTCAATGGTCCGGTCTTTTTCACGCAAGCACCGAACGATCCGTCGCGCTTCTTCGTCGTCTAGCAATCGGGCATCGTGAAGGTGTTTCCGAACAAGCCCGATCCCGAGCCGGCCGACGTCAAAACGTTCATCGACGTCACGACGACCCATCAGGTCGATTACGGAGGAGAGAAAGGTCTCCTCGGTCTCGCATTCCATCCGAAATGGCCGGCCACGCAGACGATCTTTCTTTCCTATACGAAGAAGAGCGGCAACGGGGAGAAGCCGTTTTCTCGCATCACGAAGTTCACGAGCAAAGACAATGGCGTGACCGCCGACAATACGTCTGGCGTCGACGTGTTCGACAAAGTTCAGCAGCCGTACTCGAATCACAACGGCGGCTTCATCGCGTTCGGCAAAGATGGCTATCTCTATTACGCGCTCGGTGACGGCGGCGCAGGCAACGATCCGCTCGGCAGCGGACAAGACAAGAACAGCTATCTCGGCAAGATCCTCCGCTTCGACATCGACAAGGTATCGCCCTACGCGATTCCACCCGATAACCCATTTGCTTCGGGCGGCGGCAAGCCGGAGATCTTCGCGTACGGCCTGCGCAATCCCTGGCGCTTCAGCTTCGATCGAGACACAGGAGACCTCTGGGCCGGGGATGTGGGCCAAGACGCCTGGGAAGAAGTGGACAAGATTCAGCTCGGCGGCAACTACGGCTGGAACACCTGCGAAGGAACGCATCTCCGTGGCGATGCGACGAAGCCCTGTACGCTCGCCGGGGCAATCAGTGCACTCGCGGAGTATCAACACGGCTCACTTGGCGGATCCGACGCGATCAAGAATCAAGCTTCGATCACGGGCGGCTACGTCTATCGCGGAACGCTGAATCCCTCGTTCGCGGGAGCCTATTTCTACGGCGACTTCGTTCACGGCCAGATCTGGGCGCTTCAACAGGTCGACGGAAAGTACGTTCCCAAACTTCTCACGGATGTGGGTGGATCGAGCCTTTCGCCATCGTCCTTCGGACAAGATCTCGCAGGCGAGGTTTACGTCGTCAGCTACGGCGGCGGCATCTATCAAATCTCTCCGAAAGGCGCGGTCGTCCCCGATACGTTTCCGAAGCTCCTTTCGCAAACGGGCTGTGTCGATCCACAGAATCCGAAAATGCCCGCGGCAGGATTGATTCCCTACGGTCCCGTGAGCCCGCTCTGGTCGGATGGCGCCGAGAAGCAGCGCTGGTTTGCACTTCCCGACGGGTCGACCATCGACTTCAAAGAAGATGGCGACTTCGATTTCCCGAAGGGCACCGTGCTCGTGAAATCGTTCTACGTGGGTTCGAAGATCGTCGAGACGCGCCTCTTCATGCGCCACAACGAAAATGGCGAATGGGGCGGTTACACCTACGAATGGAATGACACGGAGACCGACGCGACACTCCTCCCATCGAGCAAGCTCCGCGACGTCGGCAACGGCCAAAATTGGTACTACCCGTCGCGCGGTGAATGCTTCGCGTGTCACACGAATGCAGCGGGGCGCTCCCTCGGCCTCGAGATCATGCAGCTCAATAGTGACTTCGTCTACCCCAACAATCGTCTCTCGAATCAGCTCGCAACGTTCGAGCACATCGGTGTGTTCACGACGCCGCTCCCCGGCGCACCGACATCTCTCGGTGCGTTGACGAATCCGACGGCTGAAGGCGGCGATCCCACGATGCGCGCTCGCTCTTACCTTCACTCGAATTGCAGCAATTGCCACCGCCCCGAGGGCGGAACGCGCAGCGAGCAAGACTGGCGCTACTCCACGGCGCTGTCCGCAGGAAAAGCGTGCAATCAAGATCCGGCGCTCGGCGATCTCGGGATCACTGGCGGCAAGATTGTGTTTCCAGGCGACCCCACGAAATCGATTCTGTCGAAACGCATGCACTCGCTCGACGTCAATCGCATGCCGCCTCTCGGGACGCGCGTCGTCGACGCCAAGGGAAGTCAGGTCATCGACGATTGGATCAAGAGTCTGACGAGCTGCAACTGAGCCTCGCGCAACGCGCGAGCTACCTCGCGCGTCGTCGCTCGGCCTTGCTCACTTGCTCACTTGCTCGTGGCGGTGGGGCTTGCCGTCGCTTCGCTTCGCGCGGCGAGAACGAAGTGGAGGACATCGTCGGTCTGCTTGTCGCTCAGCTCCGCCTTCTTTCCCATGCGCTTCACGATGCTCGGAAATTCGTCTTCCGGCTCGGACGTGAGATCGGGGTAGCCGTGGCAGTTGTTGCACTTGGCGAGAAAGACCTCGCGACCCGCGGTGATCGATTCGGTCGTCGCGCCTGGCCACTTCTCTTGTGACCGAGCGACGGTGGCAGGGGAAACCGCGGGCGGCGCTGCGGCGGACTTCGGATATCCACAAGCCGTTGCCGTGACGAGAGTCCCGAGGAGCAGTGCGTAAGGTTTGAAGGTGCGCATGAGATCTGTCTAGTGCGTCGCTCCGACAAAGGCGACGTGGCATAAATCCCCGCTCGAAGACCTTTCGAGTTCGAGCGCGGCGCCGTCGCTCCACGGACTTCGGCCCACTCTATTATTGCTACATATCCTGCATAACAACATCAGAAGGTAAACGGTTGATGCGACTATCTAATTGATTATTCGAGATTATTTGATTGATTCGATGGTTGTTATACGCAACCATATTGGTTCGTGACGCAACCAACTCATCCCGTCGTCGTCGACCCTCGAGCGCCCCGTGGAGTCTCCCGCCAGCTCATTCCCGAAGTGCCCGCGCTGCGGCACGCCTCGCGCCTCGTCGTGCGCGAGCTCGGATTTTTACAAGACCGTTTCGACGAAGCCGGCGTGTCGCACTCCGAAGCGCACGCGATGATGGAGCTCGAGACGGCGGCGCGGTTGCAACAGAACGAGCTCGGGCAAACGCTTCACCTCGACAAGTCCACGACGAGCCGGCTCGTTGGGCGCCTCGAAAAGCGTGGATTCGTGCGCCGGAGCGAAGTGTTGGGTGACGCTCGCAAGAGCTCACTCGCACTATCTGAACGCGGGAAAGACAAGGTCCGCGTGATTCACGGAGCGGCGAATGCGCGCGTCGAAGCAGCGCTCGAGACGTTGAGCCAAGAGGATCGCGCGACGGTGCTTCGCGGAATGAGCCTTTACGCCGAAGCGCTTCGCGAAACGCGCCTTCTCGAGGAGTTCCAATTTCGGCCGATTCGCAAAGAGGACAATCGCGTCTTGCCCTCGATCATCGAACGCTGCCTCGCCGAGTTCGGAGCGGGCGGCGAAGGCTACGTCACGGCCGACCCCGAATTTCATACGCTCTATCAGGCGTACCAAGATCCGCGTTCGTCTTACACGGTCGTGCTCCGCGGAGGACGCGTGCTCGGCGGCGGCGGAGTGGCTCCTCTAAAGGGCGGCGACGAAACCGTCTGTGAGTTGCAGAAGATGTACCTGCTCCCTGAAGCGCGTGGATTCAAAGTAGGGCAGCGCATCATCTCGATCTGTCTCGCAACGGCGCGCGAGCTTGGGTATCGACGCGTCTATCTCGAGACGTTGCATCAGATGAAAGCGGCCCGCTCTCTCTACGAAAAGAACGGCTTCGTATTGATGAAGGGACCGCACGGAGCGACTGGCCACTTTGGCTGCGATGCGTTTTATGAACGCGCGCTCTGAAAATCGTCGTCGCTTTCTTCCGCGAAAGCCACTCAGATCCCGTCGGTCGGTTCGCGCGTGACGCGAAGTTTTCCTTCGAGACGCTTGCTGATCCAAACCTTGTTCTTTGCATCGACGATCACCGCGCCTACGCCCGGCGTGTCTTCGACCAATGCGAGCCCTTTTTCAGGACCGAGAATGAAGACGGCGTCGTCGATCGCATCGGCAATGAGCGCGCTCTCCGCCCAAATCGTCACGCTGCGACACGCGGTCGCGGGATGTCCCGTCCGCGGATCGAGAATATGGTGATAACGCTTTCCGTCCTTCAAATACGAGCGTTCGTAGTCTCCCGCAGTGCTGAACGCGTGATCGCTCAGCGGCAAAATGGCGAAGAATGACTCGCTCGGTCCACGGGGATCACGAATACCTGCCGACCACTCCGAGCCATCCGGCTTGTGTCCACGCGCGAAAAGATCGCCGCCCGCCTTGATGTAGAAAGAGGCGATCCCTTTGTCATCGAGAACCTTCTTGGCGCGGTCGACGCCGTAGCCCTTCGCAATGCCGCCGAGGCTGATCTTCGTGCGCGCCTTGTCGAGAAAGACCGTCTTCTTCTCGCGGTCGATGACGATGTGCTTGTTGCCGACGAAGGGAAGAATGTCTTTGATCTTCGCCTCGTCGGGTGGATGAGGATCCAGATCTTGATCGAACTTCCAGAGGCCGTGCATCGACTCGAACGTGATGTCGAACGTCCCGCTCGAACGCTCGTTCATCTTCCGCGCTTCTTCGATGACGGAGAGCGTTTCGTCGTCGACGACGACGGGAGCCTTTCCCGCACTCTCGTTCACGCGCGAGAGGACGGCGTCTTTGTCCCACGTCGTCATCACGTGCTCGACACGCCGGATCTCCTCGAAGGCTTCGCGCAGCGCCTGCGTGATCGCGTCTTCACTCAGTGAAGGTGTCGTGAACGCGGCGAGATCGACGATCGTGCCCATCGCTTGTCCGCCGCCGGTCACGCGCTTCGGAACGAAGGCAACGTTGGACGCGCTGGGAGCCGCAATGTCGGATTTCGTGCCCGTCCCAGAGAGTGATTCTGTGTTCGATTTGTCGCCCGAGCCCGCGCGCGAAGCGTCTTTGGGCGGCTCGGGCTGCGCGTCGAACCGCCCGCACCCGAGGATGCCGAACGCTGCGAGAGACGAGGCGAAGAGAAAGAGTGGGAAGGTGAAGCCGCGGCGGCGCACCGTCACATCGTATCCGATCCCTCGGTTGCCTGCGCCACCTCGTGGAAGTATCGCAAGCCGAGGACCATCATCGTCGTCTGATGTTCGCCCGCGATGTCACGACGGCCGGACACTTCGATGCCCCAGCGTTTCTCGACGTAGCCTGCGCCGAGGGAGACGGCATGCGTCTTCGGTCCGTCGTCGTAGCGATAGCCCGTGCGGAGCGTGAAATGCTCTTTGAAAAAGTACTCGCCGCCGATCATCGCTCGCGGCGCCACGCGGTTCCACGTGTCGAAGTCGACGAGGACGTCGCCTTCGATCGAGATGCCGTTGTCGAGACTCGAGTAACCGACACCCAGCACCGCTTGCGTCGGTGCCAGGCTGTTGCCAGGGTGCGTGAGATTTCTGCCCATCGCGGCGATGCGGAACGTTTCGGTCGGCGTGATCGTGAGGCCGAGATCGCCCGTAAAATGATGCGCGGTCGCGCCGTCTTTCGTTCCGTCGGAAACGAGGCTCGAACCGAGTGGGCCCTTCGCGACGTCTTGGGTGACGCGCAAGTAGCGGCCCGTCGCTCCGAAGTTCACCTTGTCACCGAGGGGATAGGCGAACGCGACGCGAAAGTCGGTCCAGCTGCGATTGATGCCGTCCGGATCCTGCACCGACCACATGCCGCCGACCGCGCCGGCCATTTTGCTCGTCACGGAGTCCACGATGCCCGCACCGACACTCGGGCGTCGCGCTTCGGGGCTGTACGCCGCTAGCGCTTCCAGGTGATAAACCTTCGAGAGCAAGAGGCTCGCGGGGTTCAGGTAGAGCGCCGTGGTCGACGAGCCGAGCGTGTATTGCGCGCCACCCATCGCGACGGCGCGCGGGCTCGGAATCTCTCC
>JAHFDV010000084.1:12330-15692 GCA_023248815.1 Myxococcales bacterium | reverse complement strand
CATCACGAGGAACGGCGAGCCATCGGGCAAGGTACCGAAGTCACGCGCGCGAACGAGCGTCGGGTGATCGAGCGCAGCGACGGCGCGCGCCTCTTGTTGGAACCACCATGTTTCTTCGGGGCGCTGCTGCCCCTTCGCCTCCTCGGGCGTGCGGAGCCGCTTCAGCGCGACGCGTTCACCCGTCACGAGATCGCGACAGAGATACACGACGCCCATGCCGCCGCGGCCGAGCTCACGGATGACCTCATAGCGCTGTGCAAGCACCGTCCCCGCGTCGGGCGGAATGGAAGGCTTCGTGCTCAAAGGTCGTCTCTCTCCCGTGCCGAGAAAAGTCCCGGCGCTCAGGCCGAGTGAGTCTAACAAAAAATGCCGAGAGGCGGGGTTTTCCCCCTTCATTCATTCGGCTTTTTCTCGAATCCGCTCGAACCGGAATTCAGGTCTTCGGCTTGAGGCGCTCTTTGATGAGCGTCCGCACCGCGCCGAGGTCGTACCTTGCCGGCCGGTCCCCGTCGGGCAGCTTCGAGACTTCGCGAATGACGGCGTCGGCCGACGCACGCTGGCGCTCGGGAAGTCCGAGCCGTTCCGCGAGCTGCGTGAGAAGCACGGCTTCCGCATCTTGAACGACGCCGTCGAGGTTGGCGATCCACCGAGCGACCGCATAGACGAACACGCGGTCTTCTTTCGACATGGAGTTCCGTTCGATGACGGGCAAGTCGACAGGGTAAGACATGACCGCTTCGAGCTCGCCGATCGCTTCGAGATCGAGCCCTTCGTCGAGAGCCGCGCGGATCACCGCGTCGCCCGCATCTTGATCGAATTTACCGCCGCTCCACGCGAATGCACCGAGCGCCACGAAGGCGGCTTTGGGAAGCGTCATCCGGCGCTCTTCGTACGCTTCTGCTTCGGCATGGTTCGGAACACGACGTCCCAAAGCGGCGTCGACACGCCGAAACCGCCCGAGTGATCGTTGTGGTGGTGCAGCATGTGATGCTTGCGAATGTATTTGGCGACGCTCGAGGTCACCTTGAAGTGGTGAATGGCGTAGTGCGTGCCGTCGTAGAGGAGGTATCCGATGGCGAATCCCGCGAAGAATGGCTCCGAGATGCGGATGCCGAACGCGAAGAGGAAGAGCGCGTAGAAAACGATGCCCATCGGAATGCTGGCACCGAGCGGCATCACGAGGCGATCTTTGTCCGACGGGAAGTCGTGGTGGACGCCGTGAAGGACGAAGTGGATGCGCTTGCCCCAGCTGGTCTCGTTGACCCAATGGAAGACGTAACGATGAAGGATGTACTCGGCGAGCGTCCACGTCAGGAGGCCCAGCGCGAAGTATCCAGCTATCCCCATCGTCGAGAGCTCGGCGCGACGTTCGGATCGATAGAGGATGAACGCAATCACGGGAAGCCACGCGACGAAGGGCGTCGCCGGGTGAATGCGCGAGAACCGCTCGAGAAGATTGCTCTCGAACATTCGGCATGTGGTGGGTTTCGGAGAGGTGCGTGCAGTCATCTGTTCAGCGCCCCCAAACTTAGACGAGAGAGGGCGATCGGGCAAGGAGGACTCGGCAGATTTCGAGTCGACAAAGTGCGCTTGTTCCGCCGAAGTGCGCGCGGGAACGCGTGAGGCGGAAAGTTGCAGGACGCGTGGAGAGCTTTCTCAGGATCGAACGCGCGCCCTCTCCTGTCGAACACCGAGGAGCATTTTATGGTCTCCGAATTTGGATTTGGACGATTCCTGCAACATGCACTCTTCACGGCTCCGCGATCCCGCATTCGGCGCACAACGCAGGCTCGGATGCATCACGTTGTATGAGGGTTCACGACCTCAGCGATCTGTTCTGAGTGATGGTCACGAACTCGTTACGACTTGACGATTAGCGGAATGTGTAGGATGCATGCCCCAACTTCATGGCTGACCACGACAAGTTCGTCCGCGCACTCCACAATCTCGCACGGGAGCTCGGACGAGCCCAACGGGAGCGAGCACGCGAGGGCGATGTCACTCCTCAACAAGCCGAGACACTTCTCCTCCTCGCCGAGCGCGGAGCGATGTCGACCTCTACGCTCGCCGAAACGTTGGGCATCGATCCCTCGACCGCAAGCCGCAACCTCGCCGGCCTCGAGAGCATCGGTCTCATCTCGCGCAAGCGCGGCGCCGACGACGGCCGCCAAACCGAGATTCGCCTCACGCCCCGTGGCAAGCGCACCGCCGAGCACGCGATGAGCGCGACCAGCGAAACGCTCACACAGGTCTTCGAACGCCTCCCCCGCGCCGAACGCTCGAAAGCGACCGACGCCTTGGAGTCAGTAGTGAAGGCCTTCGCCACCGAGTGACCGCCGCGCTTCCCTCAAAGGAAGCAAGCAAACTCAACGCCGCTAGCCGTCAGGGCAAGCGGCGTTTTGCTGTCGGGCGTCGTTTTTCGTCACGCCGTCGCGTTAGACCCCCGCGGCGAAGCCGCCAAACGACTTGGCTTCGGTGTTCCTACGCGCTTGCGGAGGAGATCGATCGTTCCTTCCGCGCGACGATGACGACGTGCGGGTACGGAAGGATGTCGGGCACGCGGACGACGCGCACTTTGAAGCCGAGCTCGCGGAGGATCTCTGCCCATTCGTTATGATGGCGGTAGGCGAGCGGCTCTTTGAAGCCGACGACGAGACGATCGAGCGCCTCGGTGAACTTGAGTCCGACCCACGGCTTCGTCGTGACGTCTTTGATAACGAGCACGCCGTCGTCCGCGAGAAGATCGCGAAGGCGAATCAAGAGGTCGAGCTGCGACTCGCGCTCGACGTGATGCATGACGTCGAGCACATAAGCGCCGGCGAACGGTCCTTTGATGCGCGAGTCTTGCGCGATGCCCGCCAAGTATTTGTGCTTCGTGAGGCCGAGCTTGCTCGCAACGTCTTCCGCGATCGCCGTGCGACGCGAATCCGGATCGACACCGAGCACTTCACGCCCAGGCGCCGTGAGGCCGAAGTAGGCGGCGAAGAGACCGAAGCCGCAACCGACGTCGAGAATGCGTCCCTCGGAAGGCAGCACGAGATCCATGACGCTGAGGAGCTTCGAGCGCATGATCGAAAATCGAATCATCGCGTAGGCGCGCTCGAGCGGCGGCAAAGCAGACACGATGCGGTCGATCGCTTTGCGTCCAAAAAGCTCGGGCGCGTCGTCGGTCGTATTTCGCTCGATAAAGCTCACTTCGAGCGGACTGTAGTGTGGCCAACCAGGACTTCGCCACCATAAACGGCAAGAGACACTCGACGTCATGAACCCGTGGACCCAAGGTCCCGCCTGCATGTGTCTTACTGACTTTTGGGGCGACCTCTGAGATCCTCCTCGAACCCGAACATGGCGTGCCCAACGAA
>JAHFDV010000084.1:0-12320 GCA_023248815.1 Myxococcales bacterium | reverse complement strand
GAAGACGACAGGAGACCTGCGATGAGCGAGAACCCGCTACGAAAAGGCATTGCCGAGAATCGAACTGCCGATCCGTGTGTCGTCGTCATCTTCGGCGCATCGGGAGACCTCACGAAGCGCAAGCTCGTGCCGGCCCTCTACAACCTCGCCGTGAGCCGCTTTTTACCGAGCGGATCGGCGGTGGTAGGTGTCGCTCGTCGGGAAAAAACGGACGATTCGTTTCGCAAAGAGATGCGGACCGGCGTCGACACGTTCTCGCGCCGTCGTCCCGCCGACGAGACGCTCTGGGCCGACTTCGAGAAGGGGCTCAGTTACGTTCGCGGAAGCTTCGAAGACCCAAAAACTTACGAAGACTTGAGAGAGCACCTCGAGAAGCTCGACAAGGAACGCGGGACCGCCGGCAACCGCTGCTTCTACTTCGCGATCGCGCCCTCCGAGGTCGAAGTCGTCCTCGAGCGGCTGCGCGATGCGAAGCTCGTGAAGCCCTTCGACCCCTCCGGTCCTTGGACGCGCGCCGTCATCGAGAAGCCGTTCGGGAGCGATCTCGAGAGCGCGATCGAGCTCAACAAGATGGTGGGTCGCGTATTCGACGAACGCCAGGTCTACCGAATCGATCACTATCTCGGCAAAGAGACCGTACAAAACCTCTTGGTTTTCCGCTTCGCCAACAGCCTCTTCGAGCCGCTGTGGAATCGTCAGCACGTCGATCACGTGCAAATCACCGTCGCCGAAGAGATTGGAGTCGAAGGGCGCGGAAAGTTCTTCGAGCAGGTCGGCATCACGCGCGACGTCGTGCAGAACCACCTGTTGCAGCTTCTCTGTCTCACGGCCATGGAGCCACCGATCTCGCTCGACGCCGACGCCGTGCGCGACGAGAAAGTGAAAGTCCTTCGCTCGCTGCGTCCGATGGATCAATCCGCGGTGCGCGAGGCCGTCGTTCGCGGGCAATACTCGAGCGGCCACGTCCGCGCAGAGACGGTGCCGGGCTATCTCGAAGAGCCGGACGTCAAGAAAGACTCGACCGTCGAAACCTTCGTGGGCATGCGCGTCTTCGTCGACAACTTCCGCTGGGGCGGTGTCCCCTTCTACATTCGCGCAGGGAAACGGCTTCCGCGACGCGTCACAGAGGTCGCGATTCAGTTTCGACGCGTGCCTCACCCGCTTTTCAGCTCCACGGATGGCGGCATCACCCCGAACGTACTCACGTTGCGCATCCAGCCCGACGAAGGCATGGCGATTCGTTTCATCACGAAGGAGCCGGGACAGCAAACGGTGCTTCGCGACGTTTCGATGGACTTCAAGTACGGCGCGGCGTTCGGTTCGAACACGCCGGAGGCCTACGAGCGCCTCTTGCTCGATGCGATGCGTGGCGATGCGACGCTCTTCACTCGCCGCGACGAAGTCGAGAGGCAGTGGGCGTTCATGGATCCCGTATTGAAGACGTGGTCTGCAGCGGCCACGCCGCCTCCGTCTTACGCCGCAGGAACCTGGGGTCCCGAGCAAGCAGATGATCTCATCGCGCGCGACGGGCGCAGGTGGCGACGCCCGTGACGACCCGCAATCTTCTGCGAGAGCTCGAAACGCGCCTCCGCGAAGTGTGGTTGCCCGCGCCCGGAGAAAAGCCGAAGCCGCGCGCGTGCCTCATGAACGTCGTCGTCGTCGGCACGGCGAGCGTCATCGATCGCTATCTGCCCATCGTCGACGAAGTGACGGCTTCCCTTCCCTCACGCGCAATCGTCGTTCGGCTCGAAGAAGAGCCCGGCGAAGAGCTCACGGGTGACGTCTCGGCCGTCTGCGGTATCGGCGTCGACGCGACATGCTCCGAACGCGTCCTTCTGCGCGCGCAGAACGGTTCGCGCAATCGTGTGCCAAGCGCCATTTCTGCGCTTCTTCTGCCCGAGATCCACACGACGCTCGTTTGGCTCTGCAAAGACACCGTGAACGATCCCATCCTGCGCGCGCTCGCCGGTGACATCGATCGCGTCGTGCTCGATACGGAATACACGCAGATCTCGAGCCTCCTCGAGCTCATGCGCTGGCAAGAGGAACACACCTTCGACGTCGTCGACCTCGCATGGATTCGGATCGCTCCCTGGCAAGAGCTCTGCGCGCGCTTCTTCGACCCAGTCGTGCTCCAAGATTTGGCGTACCACGTGAAAAAGGTGACGTTGAAGCAGGCGGGGCCCCTAGGGCGACCGTTGGGATCCGAAACCACGCTGCTTCTCGGTTGGCTCGGCGCGACGCTGGAATGGACCAACAAGAACGGAGCCGTGTTCGCGCGTGATCTCTCGCCGATCGAGCTAGTGCTCGAAGGTGACACCCGTGACAAGAACGTGGCGCCTCTCGCGATCACGCACATCGAGCTCGAGGCGAAAGAAGGCGACTTGCATCTCGCAGGTCTCATCGAACGTGAGCATCAAGGCGGAGAAACTGCCGACGTTCTTCGCTGGTCACTCGACACGAATACGCCGAGCGGTACGCCGCATCACGTGCGCCTCGGTGCCAACAAGGGCGCTCGTCTCTTGGAGCGAGCGCTCCGTAGGCCTTCGGGCGATCAGATCTTTCAGCGAGCGACGGTATTTGCGCTCGAATTTTTGCGCTCTAGCTGAGTGCTCGCGGACTTCGGTGCCGACTCGTCGATGAAAGACGTAGTGACGCCGAACACGTCTCCGAAGTGACGTGTCGCCTCCTCGGCCCACATCGAGAGCGGACGCGTTGCCGCGTCGAGCCCGAGTTCTTTCACGGAAGTGACGCCGTACTCGCGAATGCCGCACGGGATGATGAGACCGAATCCCGAGAGGTCGGTCGCGACGTTGAACGCAAAACCGTGCATCGTCACCCAGCGAGACAGACGAACGCCGAGCGCGCCGATCTTTGCGAGGCGCGCATTTTCGTCGGGAGCGAAGCGCTCCTTCTTCGAATCGGAAACGTGATCGAGATCGACAAAGACGCCTATTTTTTTGGGGTCATCGAGGATCGGGGCCGCTGCGATGCCGACACCTCGCGCGAGCCGCACCATGACCTCGGCAAGATCGCGGATGTATTTGCGGACGTCGCACCTGTCCGGGCGGAGATCGAGGATGGGGTAAGCCACGAGCTGACCCGGGCCGTGATATGTGACATCACCACCACGACCCGTTCGAAAGAGCGAGATGCCCGCCGCCTCGAGCTGCTCGTCGGCAAGGAGAATGTTTCCTTCGACTGCGTTGCGACCCAGCGTGACCACCGCAGGGTGCTCGACGAAGAGGACGGTGTCTTCGCCCTCTCCACGAATACGAGCTTCGAGAAGGCTCTCTTGCAGGGCCAGCGCCGACGCGTAGTCGATGCGGCCGATGAAGCGCGCGGCGATGTGTTTCATCGAAGGACGATCTAGCGGTAGTTCGGGGCTTCTTCCACGATTTGGACGTCGTGCACGTGACTCTCGCGGAGGCCCGCGGGGGTAATCCGCACGAAGCGCGCGTGCTTTCGGAGCTCCTCGAGGTTGCGCGCGCCGAGGTAACCCATGCCGCTTCGCAGGCCGCCTGCGAGCTGATGAACGATGGGAGCGAGCTCGCCGCGATTGGGAACGCGTCCTTCGATACCTTCGGGAACGAGCTTTTCGTCCTCGGACTCCGCCTGGCCGTAACGGTCTTTCGAACCGCTGCGCATCGCGCCCAGCGATCCCATGCCGCGATAGACCTTGTAGCTTCGCCCTTCGACGATCATCGTTCGTCCTGGCGCTTCGGTCGTGCCCGCGAACAAAGAGCCGATCATGACTGCACCGGCTCCTGCGGCGAGCGCCTTCGTGATGTCTCCCGAGAGCTTGATGCCACCATCGGCGATGATGGGGACGCGTCCGCGCGCCGCTTCGACGCACTCGTGAATGGCAGAAAGCTGCGGAACGCCAACCCCTGCGACGACGCGCGTCGTGCAGATGCTGCCTGGACCGATTCCGACCTTCACCGCATCTGCTCCTGCATCGATGAGAGCCTCTGTGGCTTCCCGCGTGGCGACGTTACCCGCGATGAGCAACACCTTGGGGCGCTCCTTTTTCGTACGACGAATCGCATCGATGACACCCTTGGAGTGCCCATGTGCAGTGTCGACGATCAGAACGTCGACCCCGGCGCGCGTGAGGGCTTCGACGCGATCGGCGCGATCACGGCTCGGACCGATGGCTGCGCCTACGCTGAGTCGCTGTGAGCGGTCGAGCGTGGGGGTACGCGCGCTTCCGATTTCGGCTTCTTTTACCGAGCGAACTTCTGCCGCTTGCTCGGACGGCGAGAGATTCTTGTGGATGATGCCGATACCGCCGAGCCGTGCGAGCTCGATCGCGAGGCGCGCCTCCGTCACGGAATCCATCGCCGCGCTCAAAAACGGAATCGCGAGAGAGATATCCGGCAAGAGCTCCGTCTTCGTCGAGACGTCTTTCGGAAGAACCTCGCTGTATGCGGGTACGAGAAGGACGTCGTCGAACGTGAAGCTCAACGGAACGTCCAAGAGGAGGCGCGACGGCTGCCGCGCAGCCCACTGACTCGGGTCACGGAGCCCCTCATCGCGCGCAGTCTTCGTCCCCTTCGCAGCTTTGTTCCCAGCGGACGACTTCGCGCGTGGCGCTGCCATTACTCGGGAACCTTTTCGCCGTTGTCGCGTCGGAGGTCGCGATACTCCTCGACGTACTTGCAGAACACCTTCGAAAGGTCCGGATCGAACTGCGACCCAGCGCAGCGGTCGATTTCGTCGATCGCCGCCTCGTGCGGAAGCGCGCTTCGATAAGAGCGATCACTCGTCATCGCGTCATACGTGTCGGCGACGGAGATGATTCGCGCGATGAGCGGGATGTCCCCCCCCTTCAGCTTGAGCGGATAGCCGCGGCCATCCCAGCGCTCATGATGCAGGTGCACCCCCGGGATGAGCGGATTCAAGAATTTGATGGGGTCGAGAATGTCTTTGCCGAAGGTCGGATGCTGCTGAAACGAGATGTACTCGTCTTGCGTGAGCTTCCCCGGCTTGTTGAGATTCATCGCGCAGCCGAGCTTGCCAATGTCGTGCATCAACGCGCTTTGGCGAACGACCTCGACCATATCTGGTGGGAGGCCGAGCTTCATCGCGAGAAACATCGCGTAGGTCGCCACGCGCTCGGAGTGGCCGGCGGTGTAGCGATCCATCTTGTCGATCGCGCGCGCGAGGCCGTGGATGGTCTGCTGGAACGTCGCGCGAAGATCTTCGTAGAGGCGCGCATTTTCAATCGCGGCTGCAGCGCGCGAGCCGACGATCGTCAGCATCTTTCGCTGCCCTTCGTCGAAGCGCCGATTCTTCGAGAAGCTCACCGAAGCAATCCAGCCGAGAAGACGATGTTGCATTCGCAACTGCACGGCGACGATCGACGTCGCAGGAATCTCGGGCTGCTTCGAGAAGAAGTTCGCGACACCCGCGCCGTGCTCGAGGATGTACGGGGTGTCCTTGAAACGTTCCGTGAAGACCTGCGGGGCGAGCTCGCCTGGGAAAAACTCACCGAGAGGGCCGCTCGACGGCGTCTGGGGAATACGCCCCGAATCGCGCGCACCCGCCGTCGTTCCGACGAGGGGCGAAGATACGGGGACACCGGGATTGATGATCTCGAGCGAGTCCGTCGATGGGCGCTCAGCGGGCGTAAGACGGAGGCGTTCGAAGTAGCCCCCCTCCCCGTTCTCGAGCCAAGTCGAAACGAAATCTGCCTTGAGCTCGAGGATCGCCGTGTCACCGATCGTCGCGAGAACTTCATCGAGCGAGAGGCTCGCGCTGATCGCCTCGGACACGCGATAGAGCGAGAGCGCCTCGCGGAGACGAAGATTTTCTGCGGCCAAGCGCTGCTTGTCGATGCCTCGCTGCACGACGTGAATGACCTCTTCGACCTTGAACGGCTTGAGGATGTAGTCGTAGGCGCCTCGCTTCATTGCGTCGATCGCAGTCTCGACCGTGCCGAAGCCCGTCATGATGACCGTGAGCACATCCGGCGAAACTTTGCCGATCGCGTCGAGGAGCTCGATGCCGCCCATTCGCGGCATCTTGAGATCGCTGATCACCAAGTCGTAGTGAGCTTGCCCGAGCTCGCCGAGCGCCGCCTGACCGTCTTCGGCGGTGCGCACCGAGTAGCCTTCCATGCTGAGAAAGTCCGCGAGGATGTCGCGGATGAATTTCTCGTCGTCGACGATGAGGACGCGAGGGCGTTCATCGGACCTTAAAAGAGGCTTCGCCACGAGAAAAGGATATCGGCATTCTTTCGCAAACAATAGGAGATTGCAGTGCGTGGGCGCGGCCGCCAAAAACCGCTTTTAGGCTGGTTTAGATGGCCTCCAGTGCAACATTGAAAGCCTCTGCTAAGTTCGCGGTGCCCCTACGGTGATGGGCGCCTCGCGAGTAACGTCGAGGATCCGCGCTCCGTCGTCGAGCGAACGGACGAGCTCCGATTGAATCTGCCGATACGCCGAGATGCCGCCTTCGAGCTCACTTGCCGCGGTGGCGTAGCGTTCTTCGAATGCTTCGTTGAACTCGTCGAGGCGCCCCTGGAGCGCGCCAATCTGGAACGTCAGGTCTTCGGCCTCGTGCTCACTCGAAGAGCGTGCGCGGTCGAGAGCCAGTTGGTCGATGGCACGGCCGAACCGATCACGCGCTTGGCGGGCATGGCCTTCGATCATGTCCATTCGCGCCTGCGCACGCGCGACGAGCTCGGCGGCGCGATCGAGTTGGTTGAGGATGCGACGTGCTTGCTCGGCGAAGACTCGCGCACGCGCGGCGAGCCACGCGCGATTGCCGCCTTCGAGCATCGCAGCTTCCGTCGAGCGCTCGAGATCGTGAATCACCTGCACCCACCGCGCATTGAGGAGCTCGGTGCGGCGGCCGACGGACGTGACGGACGTGAGATCTTCGTTGTCGACGGGGACGACGGCGTCGACGACGGTCGCCATCTCGTCGCGGCTCATCGAGCCAGGAGGCGGCGGGATCATGCTCGGCGGCGGGATGCTCGGCGGTGGCTTTTGCACGCCGAGAAGCCGACGGAGTCGCTCTTCCACGAGGAAAGCGCTCGCGGGCCGATCGTCTCGGTTGCGTTGAAGAAGCTGCAAGAGAAGATCTGCGAGCTCCTCAGGGACGTTCGTCTCGTTCGTGAGGCGCTCGATCGCGACGTTCGGCGTGCTCGTGAGCGGGCGCAACAGAAGCTCGGAAGCACCAGTGCCTCCGTAAGGAAGTTTCCCCGAAGTCATCTCGTAGAGGAGGACACCGAGCGCGTAGAGATCCGCGCGGCCATCGGGCTCGCGTCCTTCGAGATACTCAGGGGCGATGTAGCCCGGCGTTCCCACGACTTGCTCGGAGAGCGTCAACGAAGGCGCATCGAGCATCTTCGCCACGCCGAAGTCCGTGAGCTTTACACGCTCTTCTTCGTCGCCGAGGGGCTTACCGAGAAGCACGTTCTCGGGTTTTACGTCGCGATGAATGACGCCCGCTTCGTGCGTACGGCCAAGAGCGCCAGCGAGCGAAGCGCCGATGCTCGCAGCGCGTCGCCAATCGAGCGGGCCATGCGAGAGCACCGAGAGCACCGTGGGGCCGTCGACGTATTCCATGATGAGATACGGGACGCCGTCGAGCTCGCCTAGATCCGTGACCTCGACGATGTTGGGATGATGAATGCGATTGACGGCGCGCGCCTCGCGCAAAAAACGCTCGCGCAACTGCGCATTCAACGCGACGTCTTCGCGCAGGATCTTTATCGCCGAGAGGCGGTCGATGAGGACGTGCCGCGCGAGATAAACGAAGGACATTCCGCCAGCGCCGATGCGCCGAGTCAGCCGAAAGCGCCCCGCAACGGTGCGGCCTAGGTACGGATCATTGCTCGAGGTGAGCGGCTTGCCGTCGAACGGGCAGAAAGCCGCGTGCGGCGGAAACAGCTCCGAGCATTCGGGACAAATGCGCACGAGCGCACCCTATCATTCTTTGCGCGAGGCCAGCTCCGACATCACCCTTCGCGCGGGGCCGGTCCTCGATGCCGCTGTTCGTTGCAAGCCCGACATGGGCCGGCTCAGAGCTCGGCTTCGGCGCGTTTTTGCATCTTGCGATTGATGATTCGCTTTTTGAGCGGACCCACGTGGTCGATCATGAGCTTGCCTTGAAGGTGATCGTATTCGTGCTGCACCGCGACGGCGAGGAGACCTTCCGCCTCTAGCTCGAACGGCTTGAAGCCGCGGTCGAGCGCACGCACCTTGAGCTGGCCCGAGCGCGTGATTTCTTCGGTAACGCCGGGAAAGCTGAGGCAACCCTCTTCCCACGTGATCGTGCCCGTAGCTTCGATGATCTCGGGGTTGATGAACACGCGGAGATCGCTCGGCTCGTCGTCGCTCGCAATGTCGATGATGAAGAGCTGAAGGAGCTCGCCGATCTGCGTTGCGGCGAGCCCGACCCCCGGCGCTGCGTACATGGTTTCGGCCATGTCCTCGATGAGCGATTGAAGCTCGGGCGTCATCTTTTCGATGCGCTTGCCGGCTTCGCGGAGACGCGGATCGGGATAGTGGAGGATCGTTCGTACGCCCATGACGGTCCTTCTAATGTAATCCCTGCTCGCGCGTTGCGCTAGAGCACGAAATCACGTCTTTTCCGACGGCCGACGGGTCTAATGCGAGGCCGCGACGCCAAGAGGCTAACCATCCGGCCTTCGCAAGTGCGAGGCCGCGATGCGTTCGCCGTCCGCAGTCGGTCAGCGACCCGGAGCGCGTTTGAAAAGGTTCGGATCGAGGCGAACCCCGCGAGACGCGAACTCAGCCAGGCAGCGCGGCATCACGCCCGAAGCGGCAAAGCCGTCTTGCGCGTCGGTGGCGTTGAAGATGTCACGGACGACGATTCCCTTGGGGTCGACGCCGGCCAGCTCGGAGATGCGCGTGACGCGAAGGCGGCCATCCGGCAGCGGATGAATCTCGATCGCCACGTCGATGCTCTCGGCGATGCACTCGCGTGCGGCTTCGCTCGAGAGTCCCTTCTCGGACAAGAGAAGTTGATTGGCGAGACGCGAGAGACCATGACGAAGCGCGGGCGCCACGAGACAACCGATGAGTCCTTCGATGCCGGCTGCAGCCGCCTTCGTGAGAACCGAGATGCCTCCGCCGTTCATCGAGAAGAGCATTCCGCGATCGACGCGCGCGCCGACGAGGGCCGCGATCTGCGACTCGTGCGGAGCATCCGCAGCGATCGAAAGAAGGTGAAGGTGCGGAGCCTGAAGCTCTTCGACTTCTTGAACGAGCCCCATGCGCTCTCCTGCCGTCACTGCAGAGGCGAGCGCGCCTGCCATCGGATAGAGGGCACCAGGAGACGACGAAACGACGAGCACGCTCGCGCGCGCGGCAACGCAAGCCTCGACGAAGGTTCCCATTGCGCGTGACATTGCGCCGGCGCGAACGAGATCTTCGACGGCGCCTTCGACTTTGCGACGCTTACGAAGAGTGAGTGACGCATGCGCGGAGACGGGCGGAAGAAGCGCTTGCAAAGATGCGCCCCGCGCGATGCGTCTTCGGAGGATCGACTCACCCGGCTGCGCGAGCTGCCCAGAGACGCGTGCGAAGCGGTGAATCGTGCGGCGAAGTGCTTCTTCGCTCGAGAACGGAACGTCTGCAGCGCTCACGCCGTGTGCGCGTCGCGCGGAGACTTGATCGAAGCGCGTTGCGTAAATCTCGAGCACGTCTTCGTCTTCGAGGAGCGGACCGAGGGGCCCGAGCGCCGTGAGCTCGAGAAGGGTGTCGCGTGCGACTTGGTCCATGTCGGCGCCATCGGGAACTTCTCCCTCGGCGTGCATGCCTTTCGCTTCTTCGCGAATCGATTCGTCGATCTTCTTGCGGAGCGCGTCGTCGAGCTCACCTGTCGCGGGAAGCTCGATACCTTCGAGAACGCGATCGACGAGCGTGACCAACGCGAGCTTGCGCGCAGCGAGCGCCGGCGAATCTTTCGGACGCGGCGGAACGGAAGCTCGCTGGACCGGCTGCTGAGAAATGCCTTGCTGCGCTAGGCCCTGTTGCGCGGGCGGAACGGGCGGCGGATTCGGCGAATTCGAGTTCGATGGAGCCGCCGTTCCCGAGTTGGGATCACGGAGCGGGGGAAACTTCGAAGGTGCAGCGCCGACCGGACCCGTGCCCGGAAGCGAACTCTGCGAACGCTGTGCAGTCGGCGGCAGATGCAGTGTCGAGCCACGTCCGAGTCCGACGGGGGGCGGATTGCCGGGAGAGTTCATCGTCGAAGCTTGCGGCATCGGCGGTATGGGCGGCGGCTGCGCCGATTGCGCGGTGACTGCGCGCGCGGGCATCGGAGGGAAACCGCCCGCAGGAAGCGGCGTGAGACGTTGCGGGCCCGTACCAGGGCCGCCAACAGGAGTACCAAACGGCGTGGCCTGGGGAGGCGCACCGGACAAGGAGCCGGGCATCGAGCCGAGTGGTGGGCCCGGGGTCATGAAGGGATTGGGCGGCGGCGCGCCATCTGGTGCATCTGCCGTCTCGCCGAAGCTTGGCTGCGGCTGCGCCGTCTCCGCCGAAGCTGAATCGAGGCGAAGCACGAAGTCGCCGATGTAGATCTTGTCGCCGTCGCGAACGACCGTCGCCTGCGTGATCTTGCGACCGTTGACGTAAGTGCCGTTGGTGCTCTTCAGGTCGGTGACGACGAATCGCCCGTCGCGGAAGAGTAACCTCGCGTGTTGTTTGGAGACATTGCCCTTGGCGAGCATCAGGTCGTTGCCCTGCACGCGGCCGACGCTGATCTCGTCTTTACTGAACGCCTCGCGCCGTTCGGCTCCCCCTTTTTCGCTAATCACGATCGTGAACATGAGCCCTCGTGGAAACCGACGGGCGGATTGTCGCGGCTCGGGAGCTCTTCTGTCAAATCAAAGGGGTACGCGAGATCGAAATCGTTCAATCGCGCGGTGAATCGAGGGTGTCGATTTCGACTCCCAGCCCCCGCCGAGCGACGCATCGCACGAGAAACGGTGAGAACGACCGTTCGTCGGCGTGAACTTTGGATGCCGATCGGGCCATGAAGGCGCGGATACGGATCGGCTCGGGCTCGTGACGACGATCACCTAGACCCACAAAGCAGGAAGCCCTCGAATGCGTCGTTGGTGCATTCAAGGGCCTTATTGTCGTCGAGGTCTCTCGACCTCTTGCCCGGCATCTCGACGGGCGCTGGCGTCTTCGTCTCGAAGCTCTCAAGAAGCGGAGACGAGGACCGTTTTGAGGGTTACTCCTCTTCGGCGTCGGCTTGCGTGCGGACTTCCGAAGTGACCATCCCGAGAAGCTCACCGGCGAGTGAAATTACATCACGCGCTCCAAACCCTTGAACCTTCAATTCTTTGTAAAGCGTCTTCGCGAAGATGCTCACCTTGCGGGGATTCTGCTCTTTGGTCGAAGTCATCATGGAGCCTCTACCTTCAATTCTCATACCAAGATTTAAAGGTCCACTTTTACGGCAATTCCCTGTGCAGCTGACCAGCTCCGGGTGCGAATTGTCCTTCCCGGTTCGCACCTGAGCGCGAAGTTTCGTTCGCAGTTGGGGGTCCCCTAGCGCATGTCCTGAGAGGCCTCTCTCGGGCTATAAGCGCCGCGCCATGCATCGGTACCTCGGGGTCGATACGCGCTCGCGCCGTCTACTTCTCGCACTCGCGATCTATGTCTTCGTCGGCATCGTTTACGCGATCGTCGCGGGCAAAGAACGCATCACCGAGCACACCTCCTACAACCACTACGCGCATCTCGCGAACGCGTGGATTCACGGTCGACAAGACCTCGTCAATGGCGCCCCCGACTACGCGGGCGGCAACGACTTCGCCGTCTTCAACGGAAAGACGTACATCAGCTTTCCGCCCTTCCCTGCTGCACTCATGGCTCCCTTCGTCGCGATCGCAGGATCGCCCGAGAGCTTTCAAGACGGGCAGTTCATCATCGTTTGGCTCGGCGGCGTCGCGCCCGCGCTCCTTTTTCTCATTCTCGAAACGCTGCGCATGACGAAGCGCAGCTTTCGTAGCGAACGCGACAATCTTCTCCTTTCGGCCCTCTTCGCATTCGGCAGCGTCTACTTTTTCACGGCGGTAGAAGGCACGGTTTGGTTCGCGGCACACGTCGTCGGAACGGCTCTTTCTGCAGCTTTTTTGTTGGCTGCGCTCGACGCACGTTTTCCTCTTCTCGCGGGCATCGCGCTCTCGGCGGGATGGATGACGCGCCCTTTGATGCTGCTCTGGAGCCCGCTTTTTCTCTACGAACTTTTGCGACACCACGGCCGCGTCGAAGACACGTGGCCGCTTCGGCACTTTCGTCGTGATGGCGCGCTGCGCGCGTTCTTCG
>JAHFDV010000378.1 GCA_023248815.1 Myxococcales bacterium | reverse complement strand
TCGAAGGAACGAGGTGAAGGCAGGGCGGGGAAGGCTCGCTGAGAGGTTCATACCGACGTTTGTCAGCGCGACGTCGAATCCTTGTGAGACTCTGCCGATTTCTCGGCAATCAGCCGCAATGAGGCGCCAGAACGAGAGAAAGCGCGCTCGGCGCTGCTCGCACGACTTCTGAATTCGGTACTTGGACACGCGAAGTCGACGCGAAAGAAGGCATCACGTGCGACAATGCGAGAGCGTTCGATCCATGGGCCGGGTTTCTTTTGGAATTGTCACGGGGGCCGCGCTGCTGGCTTCCTACCTCTTGCCTCGAGCCGCTCGCGCGGACGAAGTCGGCGGGACGCTGACGTACCAGCGAGAGCGCGCGATCGAGTGCCCCGACGAGGAAGACTTTCGCACGCGCGTCGCGAGTCGGCTCGGTCGTGATCCGTTCTCGCGCCCCGGCGACTTTCGCGTCAAGGTGAAGATCGCTCCGGCCGGGAAGGGCTACAAGGCTCAAGTCAGTGTCACGAGTGCTGCCAGCAAATCGAATTCGACGCGCGAGCTCGACGACGCGCACTGCGATGGTCTCGTCGAGACGGCTGCGTCGACCGTCGCTCTCGCCATGGACCCCGTTGCCGCGTCTTCTCCCCACGCGCAACCCGCATTACCGCCACCACCACCACCGCCGGTGTCGTCGAAATCAGTGCCGACGGCGGTCGAACCCTCGCTGCCTCCTCCGGCTCCCGTGCACCTCGGTGGAAGCAACGAGCCTTCGTCGCTCTACTACGTTCCTTCCGCGGCTCGCCCCCCTCATCCGATCAAGTTCGGCTTCACTGCCGACCTCACCGGCACATTCGGGCTCGCTCCTGCGTTCTTGCTCGGCGCTCGCGTCGGAGCATTTTTTCGAGGTGGGTCAGGGTCGTTGGCGCTCGAGCTCGGCATCGAAGGAATGCCCTCTTCCACACGACCGAACGGTCGCGATCTCCTCGAAGGCAGCGCGATTTCCGGGCGGGTCGTTCCGTGCGCACACTTCGATCCGTTCTTCTTTTGCGGCACGCTCGGTGTGCACGTCGTGAAGGTGGATGCACCCAAGAACTATCCGCCGAGCCTTGACCAAGACGTCGTCGTTGCGCTCGGTGTCCGGCCCGGCTTGCGCTTTCCAATAGGCAAGGTCGTCGCATTTCGTGCGTCGCTCGATATCGGCGTCCCAGTGCGAAAAGTCAGCTATCGGATCATGAACGAAGAGGTCTGGTCGACGGCGAGCGTTCTCGTTGGGCTTGGCGCTGGCTTCGAGGCGGTCATTCCCTGATGGAGACTACGTTTCGCGAGCTCTTCGAAGCGCACTTCGACTTCGTCGTCCGCACGCTGCTGCGTCTGGGAGTGCGCGAGGCCGATGTCGACGACGTCGCGCAGGAGCTCTTTCTAGCGGTTCACAAGGCGCTGGATTCATGGGATCGCGCGCGGAGCATTCGCCCGTGGCTTTTCGGATTCGCGCACAAGTTCGCGGCGAATTACCGGCGTCTCGGCTGGCATCGCGGTCGAGAGCTCGAGGACGATCCCATCAGCGCACGCATCGTCGACAAGCTTCACGCGCGCGACGTCGTGCTTCGCGTTCTCGACACGATGGATTTCGACCAACGCGCCCTCATCGTGATGCATGATCTCGAAGAGTTCTCCGCGGTCGAGATCGCTGCGCAGCTGAACGTTCCGGTGAACACCGTCTACTCTCGCGTGCGCGTGGGCCGACAAGCATTTCGTGAAGCACTCGCTACACTAGGGGAGACGGCCAATGTCTGATCTCGAACCCCTCTCGCCAGATCTCGCGAAGCTCTTCGCAGAAGAGCGCGCGACGCACGCGGAGAATGCGGCGCGGCGCGCGGCGGTTCTTCGTCGGCTCGGTACGGCGATCGCGATCGGTGGCGCAGAGATCGCCAGCAGCATCGTTTCCCCGGCGCCTGGTTCACTCGGTGCGCCCCACGCGAGCGCTCCGCCCGGCGCGCCCAACGGGGGAACTACGCCCCACGTCGCCTCTCCAGCACCGGCTGTCGGCGCGAATGCCGTCGCGACTTCGGCGAAGGTCGCCATCGGAGTGATTCAGAAAAAGATCCTCGTTGCGACGGTCGCGGGAGCGCTCGGTGGCCTTGCGGTGGGAGAGACGCATCGGGCGCTGGCTCCCGTCGCGCCGGCGCCTGCGATGTCGCAGCACGTTCCAAGCGCGACGCAACCAGCTCTCTCGACGACGCAACCGGGAGCGATCACGCCCGTGGCGAACGAGTCTCCGAGCGCGATTTTTGCGTCGGATCTCCCGGTCGCCCACACGGCCGATCACCCGACATCGCCGAGTGCTGCCGCGTCGACCTCGGCAGCGCGCTCCACCCTTGCCGACGAGCAAGCGCTCATCGATCGCGCGCGTTCGGCGCTGCTTCGTCAACGCAGCGACGATGCGCTCGCGGCCGCAAACGAGCACGCCCAGCGCTTTCCGCAAGGCAAGCTCGTGGAAGACCGAGACATGTTGATCGTTCAAGCGCTCCTCGCCAACGGCGACCACAAGGGCGCCGAATCACGTGCCGCGAGCTTCAAGCGCACGTATCCGAAGAGCATCTACATTCCCGCGATCGAACGAATGCTCTCCGAACGGAAACCGTCGCCGTGACGCGCGACTTCGCGGCTTGGCTCGCATGCTGTGCTCTCGCTTTCGGCTGCACGGTTTCGCAAGATCTCGGCGCGCGGCATGAGCTTTCGACGCCGGACGGTGGCACCGGAGGCGAGGACGATGGATTTTCGAAGGGGAGCTTCGTCTTCTCGACGGAGAACCTCTACACGGGCGACCTCAAGAGCGAAGGTGGTGGCACCTCGGGCGCCGACGGAGCGGATCGCATTTGCATGCGTGAGGCGATCGCTGCGGGGCTCAAAGGAACGTATCGCGCGTGGATCTCTACCTCGACCGAAAACGCGATCGATCGCATCGCGCCGACGGGACCCTGGTATCTCGCCGATCGCGAGACCGTCATCTTTCCGGGAAGCGCGATTTCAGGATCCCCTCGCGCCTATATGTCGATGACGCCGAGTGGCGATGGATTCTACGCTTCGGACCACCCAGAGGTTTGGACGGGAACGCTCGCCGAAGGAACGATCTCCAGCCGTGGCACTTGCAGCGACTGGGAAAGCAACGACTCGTCCGAGTCCGCGCAGCTCGGCTTCGCTCTCTCGCACGACAGCGGCTGGACGGAACCACTCTTCGCCGATCCGGTCGAAGCGAGCAGCCAGTCTTGCGCGGGCGTTGCTCGCCTCTATTGCTTCGGCCAGTGAGCATGGACCAGGGGCCGCTCGGCCAAGTTGGGTCGCTCCAGAACCAGCTCGAGCGAAACTTTCCATGGCAGCCGGATAAAGCTGCGGAGGGCTCCCACACGAGAGCGAGCTCGATCGCCATTTGCCCTGAAAATTCGGACTGAATTCGTCCAAACATTCGACGAATCTCCAACGGGCGCTAGCGTCATCGGACATTCGATGGGGGTGGACTTGGACCTGACGCTGACGGAGACCGTGGACTGTGCGGACGGTCCTGCGGAGCGCACGCTTCGACGCGCCTTGCCGACGCTTCCTCGCCCCACGGCTCTACGCGTCGCTTTCGCGCGCCTCGAAGGTGGAACGGTGCTCTTCGCGCGCATGTCTTCGGACGCCCATGTCGCCGAGCGAACGTTTCGAGCCCCGACGCGCAATTGCGATGGCCTCGCACGCGCGGTCTCGGCTTGGGCGAGCATCACGAGCGACGGGTGGGCCGAAGACGACGCGAAAGACTCCGCCACGAACAAGACTACGGGCGGGGCTGCGCCAAATGGACCTGTCAGTGGCAGCCCTCTTGGAGGCGGCGCTTCGGTGAACGATCCGGCCGGCGAGCCCTCCGCGGAATCGAGCGCCCCTTCGAAGGTCGCTTCGACGACCCCGCAGTCCTCGGGAGAGACGGATCCTTCGGACGCCAAAGGCCGGGCGACTCGCGCAACGTCGTCACCGAAGCGCGCGTTCAAGGCGAGCACGGACGAAAAAGACGACGCCGAGCCTTCCGGGTCGCGCGGCATCGACGAGGACGGCACCACGCGATTCGAGCTCGGCGCCGGCGTGCACGTCTCCGATGGCGTCGGCAATCGGTCGAATGCCGGTCCAACACTGTCGACGGCGATCGTCGTCGACGGGAGCTGGGTCGCGCGCGAACAGTTGCTGGTGAGCTCGTCTTCGTTCCAGCCCGAAAACTCGCATCGCGCGGGCTGGTTTGCGCTCGCCTCAGAAGGTTGCCATCGCTCGCATGGAAACTACGTTCGTGGATCCGGCATCTCGTTCGAAGCCTGCGCTCATCTCGAAGGAGGCAGCACGGTGAGCTCCTCGGCGTTCGGATTTGTTTCGGCGGGACCTGCGATCGCGCTTCGTGGCGACGTCGGCGACATCATGGCGTTCGAGTTCCGTGCCGTCGGTCTCTGGCACGCGGCGAAACCTTCGCACGTCGGTGCAGACCCAGAGCCGGCGCCCGACTTTGGCGGCCGTGGAGAGATCTCGATTCTCGCGAGAGCGTGGTGAAGGGAAAAGCATGACCGAGATCGCCAAAGTAGATCTGACGAACTTGAACGACGACGCCGTGGTGAGCGAGCGCTCGTCCGGCGTGGCGCTCCGCGATCGCGCGTTCCGGGAGCTCTACGAGCGTGAGTTCGACTTCGTGTGGCGCAATCTCGCGCGCCTCGGCGTACGTGACAGCGATCTCGAGGATCGCGCCCAAGAGGTGTTCATCATCGCGCATCGCAAGCTGGACCTTTTCGAGGACCGCGGATCGGGCCCGCGCGCTTGGCTCTTCCAGATCGCTCTGCGAATCGCTTCGAACGCCCGCCGCGAAAGCAGGCGACGCCCCGCCACGCCCGATCTCGAGGCAATCGAGCTCGTCGCCTCGGGCGACGATGCGTCGCGCTATACGTTTCAGCGCGACGCGACGGATCAGCTCGATGCCTTGCTGCAGCAGATGGACTTCGATCGTCGCACCGTTCTGATCCTCCACGAGATCGAAGAAATGAGCGCAGCCGAGATCGCCGACGTGCTCGCAGTCCCGCTGAACACCGTCTATTCGCGACTCCGCGTCGCCAAACAAGAGTTCGAACGCCTGCACCTTCGCGAAACGCGTCGAACCGCTTTTCCCCGTCTCGAGGTGGTGCGATGAACCGCGCAAACGAACTTTTTTCCGCCGCAAAGTCGGCGCGTGCTCCAGAAGCGGCGCGCAACCGTGTGTGGTCCAACGTCGCCCAAAAGGTCGGCCTCGAAGCGGCGGTCGTCGGCGAAGTCGTCGGTCACGTCACGAGCGAAGCTGCGGTTTCCGCGAAGGAGTCTGCCGGAGTCGCCGCCAAAGAGACGGCGAAGTCGTCCTCGCTTCACCCAGCGGCTGCCGTTGCTTCTTCGGCGAAGAGCGCGCTCCTCGCGAAGATCGCCTTCGGCATCGGTGCCATCGGCGCAATGGCACTCTTGGTGCCGGCTGCGCTCCACGGAAGAAACTCCCCTTCGACCCGACCCGAGAATCGACACGACGGCGAGGTGAGCTCTTCGCTCGATCCGCTCGCAGCTGTGCGAGCGCCCGTCCACTTCGAGCGTTCGATCGATACACCGCCGCCACGAGAGACCGCGGCCCTTCAAGAGACCAACTCTGCATCGTTGCCGCGATCGACGAGCGGTTCGGCTTCGAGCGATTCGGCGAAGCCCTCAGAGGCGAAAAACCTCGTGAAGCATCCGATGGCGAAAGGCGCATCGAAGGCTCGTCCCGAAGAGCTCCTTGCACGCGAGGCCGGACTCGTGATGCTCGCGCGCGCGGCGATTCGTGAAGGTCGCTACGAAGAAGCGCAAGCACGTCTTCGAGAGATCCAAGACAAGATTCCTTCGCCGCAGCTGCTTCCCGAAGAGTTCGAGCTCGAGCGCCGCATCGCCCGATCCAAGAGCGAGTAGCCGCGACGCGTCGTTCTCGCGTCGGCGAGTGGACGAAAGTTAATGGAGCGTTCGCGTCGATTCTGCGACACAAAGACGACGCCAGAGGACATTCGACCGT
>JAHFDV010000377.1:3678-6064 GCA_023248815.1 Myxococcales bacterium | reverse complement strand
GTCGACGGTGAAAAGCTCGAGAGTGAGGGACTCGGCTACAAGTTCCTGCGCAAGGATGATCGCCACTACGCTATCCCGCGATTCGTGCGTGTGCTTCGCCGCGCAGCCGAGCGCGTGAATCTCGAGCGCCCGGGCGCGACGTTGGTTCTCGGTGACCTCTCGACGGAGCATGGCGGGGTGCTCCTCCCGCACTTCTCGCATCGCGCCGGTCGCGACGCCGATCTCCTACTCTACCTGACCACACTCGATGGCGAGCCCGTCGCGAGCCCTGGCTTCATTCATGTCGGAGAAGATGGCCTCGCCGTCGACCCGCGAACCAATCGTGTCTATCGCTTCGACCTCGAGCGCGAATGGTTGCTCATTCGTGCGCTACTCGACGACGAAGAGGCCAACGTGCAGTGGCTCTTCTCGAATCATCGATTGAACGCACTTCTCCTTTCTTGGGCGCGCGCACGCGGCGAGTCTGCTTCGATGATCGCTCGGGCGGAGACGATGCTGTCGGAGCCGCATCCGGGCGGCGCGCACGATGATCACGTACACGTGCGCGTGGCGTGCACGGCGGAAGAACGCGCGCTCGGTTGTCTTCCTTACGGTCCCGCACGCCCCTGGCTCGAGCCCGCCACCGCCTCTCGCGAAGACATCGGCGCTCGCAACGACCTCGCTGCTCACGCCGAGACGTGGATGCTCGCGGAGTCGCTCTTTCACGAGAGCCAAGGCGCGTCTTGGTGACCGAGCTGATTCATGGTGACGCGCTCCTCGTCGCCAACCACCTCGCCAAAAGCAGCGTCGATCTCGTCTATCTCGATCCGCCGTTCAACGTCGGTACGAAGTTCAGAGCGCGCACCACGGACGCGGGCGCGACCTCACGTGTCACGGGCCCAGTAGCGTATCGCGATCAATTTCCGTCGAAGACCGCCTTTCTCGATTGGCTATTCGAACGCCTCAACGTGATTCATGGTCTCCTCGCGTCGACAGGAAGCCTCTGGCTCCATCTCGATCAGCGAACCGTGCACGAAGCGAAGGTGCGCCTCGACGCTCTCTTTGGTGAAGAGAATTTTCGTGGCGAGGTCATCTGGGTTCCGGGCAACGGCGGACGCGGAAACGGTCCGACGACGACGCACCAAACTCTCCTCTTCTATTCGAAGACGGACGAGTTCACGTGGAATGCGAAGGACCCCGAGCTCCGAGAGCCTTACGCCAAGACGAGCCTTTCGATGCACTTCAAGGAGCGCGACGAAGACGGGCGGCACTACCGCGAGCGCACGATCGGAAAGAAGACGTATCGCTACTACGCAGACCTCGGACGACTCCGCGGAAGTGTGTGGAGCGACTGCCCCTCGATGCTCTCGAACACGCCGCTGCGCAGCGAGACGACGGGATATCCCACGCAGAAGCCGCTCGCACTGCTCGAACGCATCGTTCGCGCGACATCGAACGAAGGTGACCTCGTGCTGGATCCGTTCATGGGGTCAGGAACGACGCTCGAGGCCGCGCTCAAGCACGGACGACGAGCGGTCGGTTCGGATATCGGTGAGCTCTCGATTACGACGGTGACAAAGCGACTTCAGCGGGCGGGACATCCCGTCGAGGTCGTGGACGCATCGTCGCGAACGGCGTCGCATCGAGCCAAGCCTCGAGCGAAACGAGCGCCCGCGCCGAGAGCGCGGCGTAGCGGTCCTGCTTCTTGAGCTTGCGGTTCTCGTGCGGAGGCAAGCACGCCCACGTGATGTTGGAGGGCTGAAAGCGATCGGTCGTACGCGAGAGATGCGTGAGGAGTCCGCCGAGGGCCGTGTTTTCAGGCGGCGCGGAGAAACCCTTACCCAACAGGCGCTCGGCCACGAAGAGTGACGCGAGATAGCCGCCCGCTGCGCTCTCGACATATCCCTCGACACCCGCGATCTGTCCTGCGAGATAAACGTTGGGAAGCGCGCGGAGCATCATGTGCTCGTCGAGCACCTTGGGCGCATCGACGAACGTGTTGCGATGCACCGTTCCGTAACGAAGAATTTCGCACTCCTCGAGGCCAGGAATCATCGAAAAAATGGCCTTCTGCGCGCCGTAGGTCATGCGCGTCTGAAAGCCGACGAGGTTGTAGGCAGTGGCCGCGTGATCTTCTTGGCGGAGCTGCACGACCGCGAAGGGCCGGCGACCGGTTTTCGGATCCGTCAGACCCACTGGCTTCATCGGTCCGAAAGAGAGCGTCTGTGGTCCTCGTTCGGCCATCACCTCGATCGGTAGGCAGCCTTCGAAGTAGCGCACGTCTTCGAACTCGCGCGGCGCGACTTTGTCGGCGGCGAGAAGTGCTGCGATGAACGCATCGTATTGCTCCTTCGAGAGCGGACAGTTGACATAGGCCTGGTCCCCGAGAGATGCCGCGGTGCCTTCT
>JAHFDV010000377.1:0-3668 GCA_023248815.1 Myxococcales bacterium | reverse complement strand
CAGCGCGACTGCCGAAACACGTTTTACCATTTGATGGAGTCCGCGGCGATGATCGGCGCGATCGCATCGTAGTAGGCGAGCTGCTGCCCAATCTTGGAAGCGAGATCCGCGGCGAGCTCGTCGCCCGTGAGCGGCCCGGTGGCGATGATCACGGGCGATAGTTCCGTCGCCTCGGGAATGCTCAAGACGACTTCGCTCTTCACCGTGATGAGCGGATGACGCTTCACGCGCTCGGTCATCAGGTTCGAGAAAATATCGCGGTCGACCGCGAGTGCTCCTCCAGCCGGGACCTTCGCTTCGTCGGCACACGCAAGCGCGATGGATCCGACGCGACGGAGCTCTTCTTTGAGAAGACCGACGGCATTGGTCAACGCGGCACCCCGCATCGAGTTCGAGCACACGAGCTCTGCGAGACCGTCTCCGTGTTGTGCGGGAGTGCGTCGGGTGGGCTTCTGCTCGAGCAGCGTCACGCGGATACCGCGCTCGGCAAGTTGGAACGCCGCCTCGCATCCCGCCAACCCACCGCCGACAATCGTGACGTGTCTCTCGTTCGCGCTCATTTGGCGGACTTTAGAGCACATTTCTCTGGAGTTCACACGCTCGCCCAAAATAAGTGAGCGGTCTCGCGGCAGAGAAGCCACTTAGTCGTGTGCTAGAGTCCAAGGCTGGTCGAAACGAGCCTGGAGCCTTCGACTGAATAACCCACGAGGAGTCTTAATGAACCGTTTCGCTTTTCTCGCCTGTTTACTTCCAACCATCGCTCTCGTGAACTGCAGCGACGACGAGACCTCCACGCCCGCCACCCAAACGGACGCTGGAAACAAAGACGCGGCGAAGAAAGACTCGGGCCCGGTCGACTACTGCGACGATTACGTCGACGACACGGCGAAGGCCGCGGAGCTCGCGTGGGGGTTCAACATCGCGCCCGAGAACGGCAGCTGTATCAAGATCAAGGTCGGCCAAACCGTCACCTTCAAGCCGGATTCGAGCTTCGAAGATCATCCGCTCATCGGCGTCGGCTCGGATTCGCCGATCGGGCAAATGGGCACGGGATCGGATCCCTACGTGGTCACGTTCCCAGCGGCAGGCTTCTTCAAGTTCCACTGTGACATCCACGCTTCGATGGTCGGTGCCGTTCAAGTCGTCGAGTGACGATCGCCTGCGCTCAGTTTTTCTGACCGCGTGAAAAGATGAGCACATAGCTCTTCGGGCTCGGCTCGATGAGAACGGTTTCGCCTCCCTGGCGCTCGCGATGAAACGCCGAGAACCACGGGAGGCGTTTCCACGTGTCCGAATCTTCGATGAACTCAGGCGTCACGAGATCGAGCTCTACGTATTTTCCGGCTGTCGCATCCGAGAGCTCGTTGCCGAAGGACCACGCCTCCATGCCCTTGCGCGGCGCGAGATCGTTGTGGAGGAGGCCGCCGTACGCGACGACCATCTTCTCGGGACTCTTCTCCAGCCGTGTGCGCACCGAGGCCGCGGTGAGCTTCCGGATGAGGCGCAACATCGCGTCGATGTCGCTCGGACCCGCGTCGACAATGGACGCGTAGTCGTCACAAGTCGGCGTCAGTGGTAGCGGGAAGATACCGAGGGCCTTGGCGGCCGTGCCGAGATCGAAGTAGGCGTTCGGGTTGCTCGCGGCTTGCGTCTTCGTGACCTCTTTTTGTTTCGTCGCAACGGCGGTGACGGCGGCTTGGCAGCGCGGTGCACCGACCCAGAGCTCGAGCACCATCGCCGATGCTTTTCCAGCGAGGATGGGCAGAAGCTCTTCCTGAAAGCGTCGGATGGTTGCGGGCGTCGCCGAGCCAGCCGGCGCGTGCGACTCGCCGATCGCGAGGACGCGTGGTCCCTCGACGAGAACCGCATTGAACGCTTCACCGCTCGTTGGGAACGTACGGCACTTCGTTCCATCGTCGCAGATGCCTCCGAAGTCGCGTGCCCCCGCTTCCGTCGGGTGCGCTTTCGAGGTCGAGTCATCGCCCTTTTTGCACGCGCCGGATGCGATCGATGCGAGAGGTGCAAGTACGAGGAGCGCGCACGCTCGACGACGAAACGAATGGCTCTCTCGTAGAAGTCGCATTGACAGCACCTCGGGCCGCCTTACTCTAACCGTTAACCGCGACGCGTGTCGCTCGCGGCAAACCCTGTTCGGAGTGTTTCACCCGGGCAAGAAAGACAGAAAAACAGATGCATCCAGGATTCTACGCGTGGTGGAAGTCGGCCCATTGCGGCGGCGGTGATTTCGGCGAGGCGAGAGCCTACGGACCAGGCGGTCACGGCGGGTACGGTCCCGGTCGGCGCCGCGGACGAGGCGAAGGCGGTGAACAAGACGCCGAGCAACGTATGGCGGGCTTCGAGCACGATGAAGCGGGGCCCTTCGGCGTCAAACGCCCACTGCGCTTCCTCGCATTCAAACTCGAATTGTCGGACGACCAAGTCGCGGGGCTCGCGGCGATCTTGAGCGACCTCAAGACCGAGCGCGCGCAGGTGTCGGTCGACCAACGAAGGCGGATCGCGCACATCGCCGATGCACTCGAAGGAGCAACCTTCGATGCCGCCAAGGCGAATGACGCAGGTGCGTTGCAGGTAGAGGCCGCGGAGCGCTTGCGAAAGGCCGTTTCTGGGGCACTCGTGAAAATTCACGAGCTCCTCGATGCCGAACAACGGAAGAAGCTCGCCTACCTCTTGCGAACGGGCGCCCTCAGTATCTGAGTGGCGGCGCTCGATCAGGGCGGGCTCGCGCGCATTGCGAAATGCGTCTCGTGCTGATTTGAGAACGCGCCGGCGCGCCCCGTGAGAACATGCAGCGCATGGGTCTGCGGGGCCAGGCGGCGCGTTTTCTCGATCGAGCTGGAGTCGTCGATGCGCTCTTCTGGGCGCAGCGTCGGCTCCCGCCTTCGTTTTTGACCGTCCTCACTTATCACCGCATTGGGACGGCAGAGTCCGCGGGCGACGCCGATCCCGCGATCATCGATGCGAGCCCTTCTGAGTTCGACGTGGCGATGAAGGTCGTCTCCGAGCAGTGCTCGCCGGTGTCGATGGATCAGGTGCGGCGTTTTTTTCGTGGTGAGAAATTGCCGCCTCATCCGGTGCTCGTGACGTTCGACGACGGCTACCGCGACAACTTGACGATCGCGCATCCCATTCTCAAAAAATACGGCATCCCTGCGACCATCTTCATCGCGACGGACTTCATCAATCATCGTCGCGTCTTCTGGTGGGACAAAGTGCATGCGCTGGTGCGCCGCTCGAAAAAGCACGAGTTGCGAATCGCGCTGGGTGGAGATCAAGTGATCTCCCTCGCGGATCGCTCGCGCGCGGCGCGCGAGGTGCTCCGCATCGCAAAATCGCAAACCAACTTCGAGATCGCGCCATTCATCCAGAAGCTCGAGGAGGCGACGGGCGTCTCGCTCTCCGAATCCGAAGAACGTGCATGGGCGAACGAAGTGCTGATGACTTGGGACGAGATTCGCGGCCTGCGCGACGACGGCGTCGAGATTCATTCGCACACGCGCACGCACCGCATCTTGCAGAACGTGCCGCCGAGCGAGCTCGAGAGCGAGCTCACGGGCGCACGAAACGATCTCGAAGATGCGCTCGGGCGTGCGCCCTATGCGCTCGCATTCCCTGTCGGTCGATCGATTCGTCCCTTCCCTCATGTTCGC
>JAHFDV010000376.1 GCA_023248815.1 Myxococcales bacterium | reverse complement strand
CCCGTGGCCGTTTTGGTGAGCGGCGACCTTGCGCATGAGGTCGCTCCGAACGACGTAGGCACGCGAGGGATCGAGCGGGATGTTCTCTTTGATGATCGGTCCGCCCGGCTGCGTCCAATCGCGTGCACCCCACACGGATGTCGTCTCTAGAAACGCTTTTTGCCGGATGTCGTCCACGGGAAAGTTCCCTTGCACGAGGACGTCGTGATTGCCGTTGACCCAGTAAAAAGGCATCGAGAGCCCTTCGGCGACGAACGGATCTTTTCCGTCGTTCGCAGGACCAGGGATTGGATCATCGTCGTTACCGGAATCGCATTCGAGGCGCGAAGAACCTCCGAGCAGGTCGAGCACCCAGCCGACTTCGTTGCCTTGTGAGTTGTCCGCGTTGTCTCCGCCGAGCAGCACGAAGTCGATGGGAGACGCACGGTGAAGCGCATTGATCGTACGAACCGCCGCATTGACAACGCGACACTCGTCCATGTCTTGCGGACGAAACGCTCCTCCAGTCGGCCCGGGGCCGTCGAATGTCGTGAAACGCGAGGGCGACTCGTCGTCAGCGAGCTGCAGATCCGGAAGGTGGACGAACCTCGTGAGTAGCTTCGCGTTCGCGCCGCGGGGGGGTTCGTCTCCCGCCGGCGGACTTCGCGTGATGACGGTTTCACCAGCGCCGTACGTGAACTCACCGAAGCCTTCGGCGATCAGCGACTCGCGCTGATCTACTTTGTAAGGAACGCGCTTGTCGGCGGGGTTCGCGACGGCGTGCGTCGGTACGATCGTGCGATCGAGCGTCGTCTGCACCGAGGCAAGCGCGGGGAGCACCTGAGGTGCGAACGGGCCTTTCGGTGGATCGTCCGCAGACGAGCTACACGCGAAGCCGATCGAAACGGCAAACAGAGCGAAAAGTGAAGCGCGCGGCCTTGAGATCCCCATCGGGCGGAACCATACCGCGACTTCAAAAAAAGCGCTTTGGCGTAGAGCCCGTCCGCAATCGGACGGGCCAAAGAACGAAGGTGAGCGCGGCCGAGATCCGTCGCTATGCGACGCGAGAAATTTGTCCCGCTCGCCCTAGCAGGCGGGCGAATTTCAAGGGTGACGAGGTTTTCGGACGCGCGCCTACGCACAACCATCGGGGCCGCACACCGTCCCGTCGGGGAGAACCGCGGTCTCGGCGATGGGCGTCGGCTTCGCCTTTGCTTCTTTCCAGGCTTCCGTGATCGCGCGTGTGAGGAGCTCCGCTGGCTGCGCGCCCGAGACGGCGTAACGCTCACCTAGGACGAAGAAAGGAACGCCACGAACGCCGATCTCCTGCGCCTCTTCTTCGTCGGCGCGCACGTCCTCTGCGTAGCGGTCACTCTCGAGAACCGAACGCACTTCTTCGGCCGGAAGGCCCGCGTCGACGGCGAGCCGCTCCAGTGTTTTTGTATTTCCGATCGACTCGCCTTCGGTCATGTAGCCCTTGAAGAAGCGTTCTTTCACCGCGTCTTGGATGCCGTGAGCCTTCCCGAGATGAATGAGGCGATGCGCGTCGAACGTGTTCCCCGAGTGCGACTTCTCGAGCTGCATTCCGATGCCGTCGGCAGAAGCGAGGTCCGCAACGCGCTTGATCATGCCCTCGGCTTCCGACTTGGAGCAACCGAGCTTCGTCGAGAGGCGTTCGGCATGCGACTTGGTCGCGTCGTGTTCCTTGGGCGACTTCGGATCGAGCTCGAAGGAGTGCCAAACGACCTCCACCTCTTCGCGATTCGGAAACTCAGCGAGCGCGCGTTCGAGCCGTCGCTTGCCGATGTAACACCACGGGCACACGACGTCGGACCACACATCGATACGGAAGGGCTTCGCAGAAGACACGCTCATCTCCGAAACGTAGGGCTCCTTTGGTCTTCGCGAAAGGGGTCACCTGAACGTGACCGCGAACTGTCTTCGACGCGCTCTCAGTCAGCGTGGCGGGAGACGATCGGGTCCTCTTTTCCCGTGTGGACGTCCAGCTTGGGCCACCATTGTGAGGTCTTCTCGTTGCCGCCGATCTCCAACGGCTCGGCGAGTTTCGGCGTCACGATCCGCGTCTCGGTTCGCGCCGCTTCAGCCGTCACGCGTTCGATGGGCTCGGTCCAACTGTGCGGTGCAAGCGAGACGAGCCCCCAGTGAATCGGCAGGAGCGTCTTTCCGCGGACGCGCCGGTGCGCTTCGACCGCCTGCTCGGGCCCCATGTGCCAGTCCGGCCACGCCTGGTGGTACTGCCCCACTTCGAGCATCGTGAGATCGAACGGGCCAAGGCGCTCACCGATGTCGCGCATGGCGCGATGGAGACCCGTATCGCCCGAAAAGAAGACGCGATGCGTCGGACCGACGATCGCGTAACTGCCCCAGAGCTTCGAGTCGCGATCCAAGAGAGTGCGCCCCGAAGCGTGACGCGAAGGCGTGCAGACGATCTCCGCATTGCCGATGCGCGTTCGTTCCCACCAATCGAGCTCGATGATGCGCTCTTCGGGAATTCCCCAATACGCGAGATGAGCCCCCACGCCGAGCGGTACGATGAACGGCGTTTTCCAGTCCCGCATCGCCACGATGCTGCCGTAGTCGAGGTGGTCGTAGTGATCATGCGAGATCACGACGGCATCGATGGGCGGCAGATCGGCGAGGGCAATCGGCGGATCGAACCATCGCTCTGGACCGACCCAGGAGATGGGCGAAGGGCGATGGCTCCACATGGGATCGGTGAGGACGCGAATGCCGTCAATCTCGACGAGTGTCGACGCATGACCGAACCACGTCACGCGCAAGCCGGCTTTCGGCGGCTCATCCCACGTATGCGGCGAGAGCTTCGGCACCTCCAGCCTCTGCTGCGGGCTCGAGTCGGGGCTCGGATGAAACATTGCGCTCATCGAGAGAGAGAAATCGTTCACGAGCGGCTCGGGGTTTTCGAAGTGGCCATTCTTCCACGCGGGAGAGCGCTCCATGCGCGCCAGTCGTTCTCCCGTCGCACGGTGTCCGAACCCCGTCCAGCCGCTCAAGACCGCGACGAAGACGAGGGCGCCTAGGAGTGCCGCGGAAGTCCTGGCGACGAGACCGACGATGCGTCTCCAACGGGGCTTTTTCGTCTTCTCTTCAGCTTCTTTCGATTTTGCCAAGATCGCGGAACCTTCGCACCTTTCTCGACTCTCACCAACATGAGATGCTCGCGCGCGATGGTGCGCGCGTGAAGAGCCCTTTCGACCGCCTCATACTGCGGATGGCCACGCTCGATCCCGAAAGTGTGCTCGACGAGATTGCGCAGGGGCTCGTCGAAGAGCTCGATGCGGCGCTCGCGCGTATCTGGTTGCTGGGCTCGAACGAAGCCTGCCGAATTTGTAGCCCAATGAAAGCGCAGCGTCGCGAGTCGGCGCTTCATCTCGTCGCGAGCGCGGGCCTCTCGACATCTACGACGGGGGCCCATCATCGCGTCGAGCTCGGCTCCTTGAAGATTGGGTCGATCGCCGAGAAGCGAGTGCCGGTGTGCACGAACGAAGCGCTCACGGATCCACGCATTCCCGAAAAGGCCTGGCTCGCCAAGGAGCGCATCACTTCCTTTGCCGGCTATCCGCTCGTCTTTCACGAAGAGCTGCTCGGCGTCGTCGCGATGTTCGGACGACGTGCACTTTCGGAAGACGAGCTCTCGCGTCTCGAGGCGTTCGCCGCGCACGCTGCGGTCGCAATCAAAAACGCGCGTCTCTTCGACGAAGTTTCGAAGCTCTCGAAGAAGCTCGAAGCCGAGAACGCATATCTGCAGACGGAGCTTCGCGCGACGCAAGGTGGCGAGATCATCGGTGGAGCCCGTTCGCTCGTGGACGCCCTCGACAAGCTCGATCGCGTCGCCAAAACCGATGCCAACGTTCTACTTTTGGGAGAGACCGGAACGGGGAAGGAGCTCTTCGCGAGGCGCCTTCATGAAAGAAGTGCGCGGAGGGACGGTCCGCTCGTCAAAGTGAACTGCGCATCGATGTCGCCTGCGCTCATCGAGAGTGAGCTCTTTGGCCATGAAAAAGGCGCGTTTACGGGCGCTACGAGTCGGCATCTTGGACGCTTCGAGCTCGCGCACGGAGGAACGCTCTTTCTCGACGAGATCGGCGAGATGCCGCTCGAGGCGCAAGCCAAGCTTCTGCGCGCCGTCGAGACGCGGGAGTTCGAGCGCGTCGGTGGCAATGCTCCCGTCCGCGTGAACGTCCGCATCGTCGCCGCAACGAATCGCGACCTCGAGAGGGCCGTCAAAGCGGAGACCTTCCGTGCGGATCTCTTCTATCGCCTCGACGTATTTTCAATCTCGCTCCCTCCCCTTCGCGAACGTCGTGACGACATCGCATTGATCGCGAGCGCTTTTGCGGAGGCCTTTGCGACGCGCTTTGCGAGAAGTCCGGTCACGTTCGGTGAAGCGGCGGCGGAGGCGCTCCTCGAATACGATTGGCCCGGCAACGTGCGCGAGCTGCAGAACGTGATCGAGCGCGCGGTCATCCTTGCGAATGGCGATACGATCGAGCTCGAGGACCTCCCGCCTCTCGTACCGGCAAAGACATCGGCCCCCGCGCCCGACACCCTTACCGAGATTCTCGGGAGCGACGTTCACTCCTTTCGCGAGCGCGTCTCTACCTACGAGCGAAAGTTGCTCGAGGACGCGCTGACGCGGGCCTCTGGCAACCAGAGCGAGGCCGCTCGATCACTTGGCCTCAGCCGCGCGACCTTGCAGTACAAGATGCGCGTGCATGGGCTTCTCGGCTGATGAGTTGCGGGTAGAGGGGTGCCCGTTTTTCGGCGGGGTGCCAGCTTTCGGGCAGCCTAAGGTGCAAAAACTAGGCAGTGAGAAGCGCCTCGAACGATCGCCGCCATGAAATCGCCAGTAAATTTCGGCTTGGATCCCTCGGAGCCAGTGGCATCGCACTTGCTCTCTATCCTGCTCATGAACGTCGTCGATTCCTCTCCGTTTACCTCGCAGCGCACCGAAAAATACGCAGCTTGGGCTGCGCGGTTGGAGCAGAACCTCGAGATGATCGCGCGGCAGCGTTCGATCGCATTTCGACTCGTCCCAATCATCCTTGCGGTGTCGCTCCTCGGATTCTTCTTCGGAGCGTGGGCCGGCGTGGGTTCGCTGCTCACGGCCGTTTGGATTTCGTCCTGTTGCATCTATCTGCCCGTCGTTCGAACGCACGAGATTCGAATGGAGCTCGAGCGGACGCGGCAAGAGGTCTCGAAGCTTCGCGAGCGCGATTCACGACCCTGAAGGGCGCCATTCGAGACGGGGCTCGCTCCGATTGAGTGTCTTTGCTAGTACGTGCGGCCATGGCGATCTCAAAGGACGAGCTTGCGCGCGTCATCGCCTTTCTCGAGGCCGTAGTCGACCGACCCGAGCTCCTCGCGCGCGAGAGCGAAGAAGATCGCGTTCGCCTCATGCAAGCTGCCGGACGCCTCTCGCGTCCGCTGCGATCCGAGAAGCAGCGCGCCGGAAAAGCGTTTCGCGTCATTCGTCGCAAGGACTCGCTTCTTCACGATCGCGAGGCGCGCGCGCAGACCGAGATTCGCAAAGCACGCCAGGATGACGTCTTCACCGCACCGAAGCAGCTCGTCGGAGAAAGCAGCGCGAGTGGCGAAGAGCTGAAAAATCCGCGCGATTGTTACGTCTGCAAGAAGGAATATCGCAAGCTCCACTTCTTCTACGACACGATGTGCATGGAGTGCGCCGAGCTCAACTACGAGAAGCGTTTCCAGACTGCTTCCCTCGCCGGCAAGTACGCGCTGATCACGGGAGCGCGATTGAAGATCGGCTACCACGCGGCGCTCATGATGCTGCGCGCAGGCGCTCACGTCATCGTGACGACGCGCTTTCCGCGTGACGCAGCCGATCGCTTTGCTCGTGAGGAGGACTTCGCGGTCTGGAGCACTCGTCTGGAGGTGCACGGGCTCGACTTGCGTCACGCGCCAAGCGTCGAGCTCTTCGCCGATCACCTCGGGCGCACGAAGCCGCAGCTCGACATCCTCGTCAACAACGCCGCGCAAACCGTGCGACGTCCGGGCGGGTTCTATTCACACATGCTCGAAAACGAGCGTCGTGAATTTTCA
>JAHFDV010000375.1 GCA_023248815.1 Myxococcales bacterium | reverse complement strand
CTCAGCGCAGCCTACGCTCGCGCTGGTTGTTGTCTTCGAACAGGCGGTACCGCTCACTCCGGTAGCCCTTTCGATCTCCGCGATGCGTCAACTCATCGGTGTCACCGAGACCAACATGAAGAAGTTTAGGTCGTGCCTCTCGCCGATAGTGGAGAGCCCGCGCGGGGACTCGCGAAGCTATCTTGTTTCGGCAAGCCATTCCTTGATGCGGCCGTCTCCGCGCAAGAGAGTCGTTCCCGCAGACACGAAAACCCTCGATTCGGCGCGGCTTCCAGCACGGGCGATTCCGTCCCACGAAGAGAGGCTCGCAATGGGCCAGAGGCCTGCGTCTACTGCCCGGTCGAGAAACGTTTGCTTCTGTGTTCGCGCACAGTCATTCGAACGGCATTCCGTCGAGTCCCTCGTGAAGATCTCGAGAAGCGCGGAAAAGACAGGTGCGCAGGATTCGCCATCGTTACCCTTCCGCAATCCGTGCCCGCGCCTCCGAATCGAATTCCACGCTCGGAGAGGGCAGTCGACCCTCGGCATAAGCGGCGCTGAACCCGTCCCCAAACGCCCGGCGCGAAAAGGCTCCTCAAGCATTTCTCGTCAGGCGCGCACCGTCGATGGTCACGATAACGGCCGTCGGCGGAATCAACACGAGTTTCGCGGATGGATCGTCTGCCTGCGAAAAGGCTCGTGGTGGCGAGATCGCAGCGACTGGTTCGGGCGTTATCTGGCGAGATGAGCTCGGCATACACCCCGGGAGAAACAAGAGCGCGACGAGGGAGCAGGGGGAGATCGATGGCGCGACGACGGGTCCGCCCCCGCCAAAGTCGCCTCGCGACGAGAACGCAAAATCTGTCGAGAGGCGGCTTTGACGTGGCGGAACATTTGCTCGATGCCTCCACCTTCCCCCACTGCCATCTTTTCGTATATTACGAAACGTCGACACTACTTGTCGTAATACTCAACCATCAACCTTGGCCGCCGACCGCGTTCCCGCGCTCTCTGGTGCGATCGCCGGGATTCCCCTGCGGGCCCCACTGGCGATTTTCGTCTCTGTCGTTAATGCTCGGCTCGTCAGACGTGGACAGCGAATGACGGCGAGGGCAAGCAAGGGTACGTTGAGCAAGTGACTGCCTTCGAGATTCTCGGCCTCCTTCTCACGGTAGCCGCGACGTTCGCCTACGTGAATCAGCGGTGGCTTCGTCTTCCTTCGAGCATCGGACTCACGGCCCTGTCGCTCGTCGCCTCCATGGCTCTCATTATCGTCGAGCGAATGGCATGGTTTCCGCTGCGAGCAGGAGCGACGGCGATTCTCGACCGCATCTCGTTCGGCGAGACATTGCTTCACGGAATGCTCGGGGTCCTGCTCTTCGCAGGATCGCTTCACATCAACCTCGACGACTTGCGAAAAGAGCGCGCGGCGATTGGGATCCTCGCTCTTGGGAGCACCGTTCTCTCCACATTGCTCATCGGGGGAATGACGTACGGCCTCTTCCAGCTCCTCGGACGACCGCTCGCCATTGGCTATTGCCTGCTCTTCGGATCCGTCATCGCGCCTACTGATCCCGTGGGAGTATTGGGAATTCTCAAAGAAGCCAAAGTCCCGCGGCGGCTCGAGATCCAGATTGCGGGCGAATCGCTCTTCAACGACGGCGTCGGTGTAGTCCTCTTTCTCGCGCTTCTTGGCGTCACGACGACCGGCGGCGACATTTCGTTCGGCCACGTCGCGATCGCCTTCGTCCGCGAAGCTCTAGGCGGTGCCGTCTTCGGGGCGGTGACGGGATACGTGGCCTACCGCGTCATGCGGAGCATCGATCATTATCAGACTGAGCTCCTCGTCAGCCTTGCGCTCGTCTTGGGCGGCTACGCGATGGCGGAGCACATCCATATTTCAGCGCCCATTTCGGCCGTTGTCTCGGGTTTGCTCATCGGCAACCACGGCCGAGCCCTCGCGATGTCGGATGTCACGCGCGAACACCTCGACAAGTTTTGGGAGCTCATGGATGAGCTCTTCAATGCCGTGCTCTTCGTGCTCGTGGGCTTCGAGCTCATTCGTCTTACACTCACGAAGGATGCGTTCGTCGCCGGCCTCCTGACGATCCCCATCGTATTGCTCGCGCGTCTCGCCAGCGTCGCCGCTCCCGTCCTGCTCGCCCGGCGCTGGGTGAGCTTTCCGAAAGGGACGGTCCCCGTGCTCACGTGGGGCGGCCTTCGCGGAGGAATCTCGATCGCCCTTGCGCTATCGATCCCCGCGTCACCGGAGCGAAGCACTATCGTCGTCATCACGTACCTCGTCGTCGTCTTCTCGGTGCTCGCTCAAGGGCTGACGCTCCGACGTTTCGCGCGTCGATTCGCTCCAGCCGAAAAAGAAGACCTCGCATCGTGATGCAGGTCGCGCTGCCGCAAGGTGTGCTGGATCTCCTGCAAACGAAGGTCGGGTCCTTCGAGGAGCTGGAGCTCTTGCTCCTTCTTTTTCGGGATCGAAACGTTTCTTGGTCGGCGTCGGCAGTGGCGACGCATCTCGGAATGGATGCCGACCTCGCCGCCGAAGCGCTCGCGCGCGTGCACGCCGCGGGCCTTCTCGAGAAATCCTCGAGGAAGGATGGCCCGATCTATTCGTACGTCCCGCGGGCGCCAGAGCTCGACCAAGCGGTTGCCGACCTTGCGATCGCCTATGACGGACGACGGCTCGAGGTCATTCGCATTTTGAACGAGCACGCCGTCAGTCGACTTCGCCTGTCGGCACTGCGCATGTTTTCTGACTCGTTCGTCATCGGAGGGAAAAAGAAAGATGGCTGAAGCGGTCTACCTTCTTTGCGCGGTCACCAGCGTGGTCTGCGCTTGGCTCCTCTATCGCGGCTATCGAGCGAATCGCACGAGGCTCCTTTTCTGGAGCAGTCTGTGCTTCGTCGGCCTTGCCTTGAACAACATCCTTCTCTTCGTGGATCTCGTGCTCGTCCCTTCAATCGACCTCTCACTCATGCGGACCAGCGCCGCGCTGTGCGCCGTCGTTGCCTTGGTGACTGGCCTCATTTGGGAGTCGAAGTGATGGTTCTTCAGACGTTCCTGCTCGGCGCGCTCACGATGGGAGGGTGGGTTGCGGCAGCTTTCTTCTTCCGCTTCTGGCGATCGACCAAAGATCGCCTCTTTCTGTTTTTCGCGGGAGCATTCCTCACCCTCTCCGTCGATTGGGCCGCACTCGCACTGACGAATCCGATGGCCGAGACGCGCCACTACGTCTTCGCGATTCGGCTCTTCGCGTTCCTGTTGATCATCGTCGGAATCGTCGAGAAGAACCGCAAGCGCGATCGCTCATAACCGAACTAAGGTGTCTCTTGGCACTCGATGTCGGTGATAAAAAAATGAGTAAGCGCCCAGAATCAGATGCGTTCGTGTTCTTTGGAGCGACGGGCGATCTCGCCTACAAAAAAATCTTCCCGACGCTCCAGTCGATGATTCGCCGCGGCAAGCTCGACGTGCCGATCATCGGCGTCGCCAAGGCCGGCTTCACGCTCGCGCAGTTGAAGGCTCGGGCGCGCGCGAGCCTCGAGGAACACGGCGGTGTCGACGAAGCGGCCTACGCGAAGCTAGAGAAGCTCCTGCGCTACGTCGACGGGGACTACAACGAACGCGCAACATTCGAGGAGCTCCGGCGTCAGCTCGGCGGCGCGGCTCACCCCATTCACTATCTCGCGATTCCGCCGAGCCTCTTTCCCGTCGTCATCGGTCATCTCGGAGGCTCGGGTTGCGCCAAAGACGCACGCGTCATCGTCGAGAAGCCCTTTGGTCGCGATCGAGCGTCCGCGAAGAGTCTGAACGAGACGATCCACACGGTCTTCGACGAATCGGATGTATTTCGCATCGATCACTATCTCGGCAAAGAGACGGTACAGAACTTGGTCGTCTTTCGTTTCGCCAATACGTTTCTCGAACCGATCTGGAATCGGAGTTACGTCGAGAGCGTGCAGATAACGATGGCGGAGTCCTTCGGCGTGCAAGGCCGCGGCCATTTCTACGAGGAGACGGGTGCGATTCGCGACGTCGTGCAAAACCATCTTCTTCAAGTCGTCGGTCTCCTCGCGATGGAGCCCCCGGCAACGACTTACCGAGAGGCCATCCGCGACGAACTCGTAAAAGTGTTTCGCCAAATCCGGCCGCTCCAGTCGAAGAACGTCGTTCGCGGGCAATTCGACGGGTACAAAGAGGAAGACGGCGTGTCTGTCACATCGAACGTCGAGACCTACGCCGCGATGCGCCTCGAGATCGATTCTTGGCGCTGGGACGGCGTGCCCTTCTTCATTCGCGCAGGCAAGTGTCTTCCCGTCACGCGGACAGAAGTCGTCGTCGCACTCAAACGTCCGCCGCTGATGAAGCTCGCGCCCGGTAAGGGCAACTATCTCCGGCTGGGGCTGAACCCGCACCTGAACATTGCGCTCGGAGCGCAGATTAAAAGGCCAGGCGAGGCGATGGTCGGCGAGGCGACGGAGCTCTCCCTCTTGCATCATGACGAGGCCGACGAAATGAGCGCGTACGAACGCCTTCTCGGAGACGCGATGCAGGGTGACCCAGCACTCTTTGCACGACAAGACGCGGTCGAGGCGGCGTGGGCCGTCGTCGATCCGATTCTCGACGAAAGCACGCCCGCGCATTCGTACGAACGCGGGAGCTGGGGTCCAGTAGAGGCCGATCGACTCGTCGAGGACGTCGGTGGCTTCGCCGAGCCGAAGGAGCGGCAATGAAAGTTCTCGCGATCGACGTTGGCGGCACGCACATCAAGTTGCTCGTCTCTACGAAGAGCAAACGGCGTCGCTTCGCTTCAGGACCGAAGATGACTCCTGCCGAGATGGTGAAACGAGTGAAGGAGCTCTCCGTCGACTGGAAGTATCGCGCGATCTCGATTGGCTACCCAGGTTTGGTCGTTCAAGGGCGAATCGCGGCAGAGCCGCGCAATCTCGGGCCTGGATGGGTCGGTTTCGACTTCGCGCAGGCCTTCGACAGGCCGGTCCGGATCGTGAACGACGCCGCGATGCAGGCGCTCGGAAGTTACGAAAAAGGCCGCCTGCTCTTTCTGGGGCTCGGCACGGGACTCGGGTCGGCGATGGTCGTCGATGGCCGCGTCGAACCGATGGAGCTCGGACATCTCCCCTATCGAAAAGGGCGCACCTACGAAGACTACGTGGGCGCCGACGGCTTGAAGCGCCTCGGCAAAAAGAAGTGGAGAAAGCACGTCTGGAAGGTCATCGAAGTGCTGCGCGCCGCGCTCGAGCCCGACACCGTCGTCGTCGGCGGTGGAAACGCGAAGAGATTGAGTGACCCGCCGAAGGGGGTCCGATTCGGCGAGAACTCGGATGCGTTCAAAGGCGGGTTTCTGCTCTGGAAGACGAAATGACGCTCGCTCCGCGTCGGATCGCAAATCGCGCCGAGTGCGCTCGCGTGGACAATCGATGAGCTACGTCCCCATCGCCGACTACGCGCTCATCGGAGATTGTCACGGCACGGCATTGGTCGCAAAGAGTGGGTCAATCGACTGGGCATGCCTCTCGCGCTTCGATTGCGGAGCGATGTTCTGCCGCATCCTCGACGACAAGAAAGGTGGCGCCTTTGCGATCGATGCGCGCAACGTCGCCTCGACTTCGCGGAGATATCTGCCTGACACGAACGTTCTCGAAACGACGTTCACGACCGATACGGGGACGGCGCGTATTCTCGACTGCCTCACGATGCGTGAAGGCGGAAAGACCCTCCCCTTCCGTCAGCTCCTCCGGATCGTCGAGGGGGTCTCCGGCTACGTCGACTTCGACGTCCTCATCGAGCCGCGATTCGACTACGCGAGCTTGAAGCCTTGGGTGCGTTACCACCGAGACGAAGAGGTGCACTCCGCGGTTGGCGGCAGTGATGCCTTCGTTTTTCAGGCAGACGCAGATCTCCACACGAGCGAAGATCTCGCGAGCCTGACTGCGGCTCTCACCGTGCGAGCCAACGAGAGAAGTCGATTCTCACTCACCATCGCTTCTCCGCACGAGCTCGATCTGACCCGCCTCTCGAGCGACATCCTGGATCAGCGCCTCGCCGATACGATCGGCTGGTGGAAGCGCTGG
>JAHFDV010000374.1 GCA_023248815.1 Myxococcales bacterium | reverse complement strand
TGGCGGTGTTCGGAATTCTCCGTGCCGGATGCGCCTACGTGCCAGTCGACATTTCGATTCCCGAAGCGCGCCGTGAACGCATCTTTGCGCAGTCGAATGCGAAAGCCGTTCTCACCCAATCGCGACTCAAGTCAGAAGGCCTCGTCTTCGACCTTCCGACGCTCGAGGTCGATCTCGTCACGCCCGATCCGCAAGGAAAACCGCACGCGCTCGCGGACCGCAGCCCCGAGGATCTCGCGTACGTTCTCTTCACCTCCGGCTCGACCGGAATGCCGAAGGGCGTGATGATCCCTCATCGCGGACCCATCTCGACGATCGACGACGTGAACGAGCGATTCGGCGTGACCGCGAAAGACGTCGCGATCGGAATCTCTTCGCTCCACTTCGATCTCTCCGTCTACGACGTGTTCGGTCTCCTCGCGGCCGGCGGCACGCTCGCGATCCCGGACAGCGAACGAAGGACCGACCCCGCGCATTGGTTCGAGCTTCTCGAGCGAGACGGAGTGACGCTCTGGAACACGGTGCCCGCGCTCGTTCAAATGCTCGTCGAATACGCCGAGCAGAACGGAAAGAAGCTTCCACCGAGCCTTCGTCTCGTCATGATGAGCGGAGACTGGATTCCCGTGGGCCTTCCGGATCGCGTTCGCGCCCTTTCGAGCACCGTGAAAGTCGCGTCGCTTGGCGGCCCCACCGAAGCGTCGATCTGGCAAGCGGCCTATCCGATCGAAACCGTCGATCCCGAGTGGGCGAGCATTCCTTACGGAAAAGCGCTCGAAGGCCACGAGCTCTACATCCTCAATGAACGCGGCGAACGATGCCCGACCTGGGTCCGCGGCGAGATCTTCATCGGAGGTCAGGGCCTCGCGCTCGGTTATCTCGGTGATCGTGAACGAACGGACGCTGCCTTCATCACGCATGCGAGTGGCAAGCGACTCTACCGCTCTGGCGACTTTGCACGCGTCTTGCCGGATGGAAACCTAGAGTTCCTCGGGCGCGCAGATCAGCAGGTGAAAATTCGCGGGTATCGAATCGAGCTCGGCGAGATCGAAGCCACGCTCGAACGCAATCCGCTCGTGGAGCGCGCCGTCGTTGCCGTGTTCGGCAATCGCAACGAATCCCAACGGCTCGTTGGTTACGTCCTTCCAAAGAAGGAAGTTCGCGCACCAAAAGATCAGGCCGAAAGCGACGAACGATGGGTGGCGATCGCGCGGGCCGGTCAAGACGCCGTTGCGAACGGCTTCGTCCCTTACGATCAGGCGCAAGAATCTTCGCTCGCAGCTCTCAAGCAACGCGCCTTCGTCTCGTATACGCGTCGCGCACTTTCGTCGCTCGGCGTCTTCGTGTCGCCGGGAGAAGGGCTGACGCTCGCAGAGGTCTTCGCAAAGGCGAAAATTGCCCCGGTTTTCCACAAATGGGTCAAGCGCGCGATCGTGCGCCTCGTTGCGCTTGGCGAGCTCGTCGAGAAGGGCGGTGTCTTCTCGGCAGCGCGCACGGCGAAACCCGAATCCTCCGAAGAGATTCTTCGTGCGGCGCGCGAACTCGGCATTCACGAGGCGCTCTCGTTCATCCGCGCCTCGGCCGAAAACCTTCCGTCGATTCTCACCGGCGAGAAGCCCGTCGTCGAATTCCTTTTTCCTGAAGGCGAAGAGACGCAAGAGACGGGCGCCGCTGCCACCGTCAACGAATCTTTCAACGTCCGAATGGCAGCCGTCGTCGAACAATCGCTGCGTTCTTGGCGTGGTGAAAAACCCATGCGCATTTTGGAGCTCGGTGCGGGCGTCGGCGGAACGACCACCGCGGTTCTCCCGCGAATCAAGGCGACGGGACTTCCGGTCGACTACATTTTTACCGACGTCTCCAAGTTTTTCATCGACCAGGGCAGAGAAAAGTTCGCGGAAGAATATCCTTTCGTCGGATACGAGCTCTTCAACCTCGAGCGCGGCATCGAAGAACAAGGCTTCACGCTTCGTGGCTACGATCTCGTCATCGCGTCCGACGTCGTGCACGTCACGAAGTCCGTGCGAGACGCGTTCCAACGCGTGCATGATCTCCTCGCGCCCGGCGGCGTTCTCGCCATGGTCGAGGTCGCTTTCTATGACGACGTCTATGCGCTCTCCTTCAGTTTGCAGCAGGGCGATCGTTTCGAAGACTTCGACCTTCGTCCGCTTCATCCGTTCCTCTCGACGCCGCAATGGCTCGCCCAGCTGACCGAGGCGGGGTTCGAGTCTCCGACCGCGTTCCGCACGCCCGGCTACCCAGAAGACAGCGAGTGGATGTACGCGTTCATCGCGCGCGCTCCACTGAAGTCGCGTGTCGCCCTTTCTCCAGCCGACCTCAAAGACGAGCTCAAGGGAAACCTTCCAGAGTACATGATCCCGTCGACGCTGGTGACGGTGCGCGAGCTCCCGATGAGCGCGAATGGCAAAGTCGAGCGTAAAGCGCTGAAAGAGCCCTCCGTTGATCGCATCGAAGCAAGCGAGCTCGCCGTTCGACCACGCAACGCGTTGGAAGAGGTCATCTCGATCGTGTGGTCCGACATTCTCGAACGCGAAGTAGCGAGCGTCGAACACTCCTTTTTCGAGGTCGGCGGAGATTCACTGCTCGCGATGCGAATCGTCTCACTCTTGAACCGAACGCTCGGCGTCGAGATTTCGTTGCGTGTTCTTTTTGGCGCACCCACGATTGCGGGCCTTGCGGAAGTGATCGAGAAGATCGACGGCAAGGAGGCCGCTCGAGAGACGGCAGAAGACGTGTTGCTCCTTTTGCGAGATCAGGAAAACGCGCGTGACTAAACTCACGGACGGCGTCCTCTCCGCGCTGAAGAAGCGGCGGAAGCGGGCGCCTTCTGCCGTTCTCGCTCGCCGCGAAGATCTTCCGGCACGTATACCTCTCTCGTTCGCACAGGAGCGATTGTGGTTTCTCTACCAAGTCGACCCCACGAGCTATCTCGTCGTCGTCGCGCTTCTCGTCGAAGGGCCCCTCGAGGAGGAGGCGTGGCAGGCAGCATTGACGAGCACGCTCGAGCGTCACGAGGCGCTTCTATCCACGTTCCATCTCGACGAAGCGGGTCAGTCCTATCAGGCGATCGGTGCCCCGATTACCCATCTCGAGCGTGCTCAAGTCGGCGCGGGAGAGACGCTCGTAGAAGCTGCCAAGCGCGTCGCCTACGCGGAACGTGAGCGCGGCGTCGACTTGACCAACGGTCCCGTTTTCCGCTCCTCCCTCATTTCGAAGTCGAGCACCGAACACGCGGCGGTTTTCGTCCTTCATCACATCGTCAGCGATGGTTGGTCGGTCGGGATTTTCTTGCACGACTTCGGTGAGCTCTACGGCGCTCGCGTCGAACAGCGCGCCTCGACGCTCCTCGACCTCCCGCTGCGGTTCGTGGACTACGCGCTCTGGGAACGAGAACGCCTCGAAGGTGCTGAGCTCGTTCGACTCGCCGACTTCTGGAAAAAGACGTTGCGAGGCGCGCCGCCAGCCATCGACCTGCCGACGGATCGTCCCCGACGCGGTGAAGAGGCCCCGCAGGTGGGCACGGTGGCGCTCGCCTTTGCGCCGGAATTGGATCGCAGCGTCGCGGATACCGCGCGGCGACTCGGGGCGACTGCGTTCGTCGTCTATCTCGCAGGCTATGCGCTCCTCCTCGGAAAGATGGCGCGGGCGCGCGAGGTCGTCATTGGAACGCAAGTGGCGACGCGAGGGCAGCTCGAGCTCGAAGGGCTCGTCGGCATGCTCCTCAATGCCATCTCGCTTCGAATCGCCCTCGACCCCGAGAAGAGCTTCCACGACCTCGTCGAGCAAACGAAACAAGCAACGCTGGACGCGTTCGATCACGCAGCGCTGCCATTCGAGCGTGTCGTCGCTCAAGCAGACGGAATCCGTGAGAGCGCGCGGCATCCAATCTTCCAAGTCGACTTTGCCGTCGAGACTTTCTCTTCATCGATGCACGAGTTCGGCCCGCTCAAGCTTCGTCCCATCGAGCTTGGTCTCGCGTCGACGGCAATGGACCTCAGCCTTCGGGTCGGCGCGGGTGCAGACGGCCCATCGTTCCACCTCGAATTCAACACGTCTCTCTTTGATCGCGAAACCGCGCTGACGTTTCTTGGTCGATTGGACGAGATTCTCTCGCGTGCCATTGCGCAGCACACAGCTCCGCTGCGAATCATCGCGCTGGGTGGAGAAGCGGAGCGCACGCACGCGATCGATGCGTTCAACCGCCCTCTCGAAAACGTCTCCGCAAATCCATTCCCTGCGAGGTTTCGCGACGCCGCGCGACGCTCTCCCAGCGCAAGCGCCGTATCTTTCGGCGAACGAAGCGTCACATTCTTCGAGCTCGCCGAACGCGTCGAGAGACTGAGCGCGACCCTTAGAACCGTCGGCGTTCGCGCCGACACACGCGTGGGAATCGCGATCCCTCGAAACGTGGCGCTCGTGGTTGCCGTCCTTGCCGTACTGGAGGCGGGGGGCGCGTACGTTCCGCTCGACCCCAAAGTTCCGCCCGATCGCCTTCGCTACATGATCGAGCAGGCCGATACCGCCGTCTGTCTCTTCGATGGTGATGGCGCGATGGCCGCAAGTGTTGGCTGGCAGGGCGCGACGCTCGTCCTCGACTCGGACACGGGCGAGGCAACATCGCGTCAAGAAGCGCCGCGTTCCGAATCCGTCACGATCGACCCGCAGTCTCTCGCGTACGTTCTTTACACGTCGGGGTCCACCGGCCAGCCGAAAGGCGTGATGGTTCATCACGAAGGACTCGCCTCCTACTTGGATGCCGCGGCGGCGCTCTATCCGGTCGGAGCTGCGCAGTTCGGCGCGGCGGTGCAATCTACGTTTGCATTCGACCTCACGGTCACGAGCCTTCTCTATCCCCTGTCGCGTGGTGCGGGCATCGTCCTCGTGCCGGATGGCGACGAAGTGGAGGGACTCGCTAATATCGTGAAGCGAGGGAACTCCTTCGATCTTCTCAAGATTACGCCCGCGCATCTCGAGCTCTTGTCGCGTCAGCTCGACGGCGACGACATGCAGCGCATCGGCGCTCTCGTGATTGGCGGCGAGGCACTTTCGTACGAGATGCTGGCGGCCTGGCGGGAGAAGTCGCCACGTACCCGCCTTTTCAACGAGTACGGTCCCACCGAGACCGTCGTCGGGTGCTCCGTAAAAGAAGTCGCGGCAGAAGGGACCGGCGCAGTTTCAATCGGCACGCCCGTGCTCGGTGCGCGCATCTACGTGCTCGAGGAATCAATCGCTCTCCCCGTCGGAATCGTCGGCGAGCTCTGGATCGGTGGGCACTGCGTCACGCGCGGCTACGTCAGACGTCCCGATCTCACGGCGGATCGGTACCTTCCGGATCCCTTCGCAGCCCCTGGCGCGCGCATGTATCGGTCGGGCGATCTCGCTCGTTGGACGGCGCGTGGTGAGCTCGAATATTTCGGCCGGGTCGATCACCAGATAAAGCTGCGTGGCTATCGCATCGAGCTCGGTGAAATCGAAGGGGTGCTGGGAGCGTTGGAAGGCATCGCCAACTCGTGCGTACTCCTTCGTGAAGACGTGCCGGGGCAAAAGGAACTCGCGGGATACTTCTCGCCAACTCCAAACAGCGTTCGCACGATCGCCAGCATTCTCGCCGACCTCGCGGAGAGGCTTCCCGCGTACATGGTTCCGACGACGCTCACGGAGCTCGCCGAGCTCCCGCTGAACGTCAACGGCAAGATCGACCGCAAGGCATTGCCTCGTCCGCGCCTTGGCGCTGCGGCCATCGTCGAGCCTCGCACGGAGCTCGAAGCGCAGATTGCGCGCGCGTTTTCCGAAGTTCTCTCGAGACCCGACATCGGCGTCACGACGAGCTTCTTCGCTCTCGGAGGCCATTCGCTCCGGGCGATGCAACTCGTGTCGCGTCTTCGCCAGGTTCTTCGAACGGAGATTTCGATCCGTGACATCTTCGCCACGCCGACGGTCGAAGCGCTGGCGTCACTCGTCTCGCGAACCGCCGCGACGGTCGAAGTATCGATCCCGCTCGTGCCGCGAACGGAGGGCGCACACTTCGTGTTGTCGTTCGCGCAAGAGCGTCTTTACTTTCTGGAGCAGCTCTCTCCCGGGAT
>JAHFDV010000373.1 GCA_023248815.1 Myxococcales bacterium | reverse complement strand
AGTGAGTCGTGGCGGCCACCGCTGCGCCCTTTTGTGCGAGCGCATCGAGCACGGCGATCGCGAGCGCTTCGCCTTCGCGCGGATCCGTATTGCCGCAGAGCTCGTCGAGGAGCACGAGCGAGCGCTTCCTCGCCGTCGTGACCATCTCCGCAAGATTTTTCACGTGCGCGCTGAAGGTCGAAAGGCTCTTCGCGAGGCTCTGATCATCGCCGACGTCGGTGAGGACGTGCTCGAAGATGCCCGCGCGGCTGCCATCGCCGCAGGGAATGGGAAGACCCGCGCGCAACATCAAGGTCGCGAGGCCGAGGGCTTTCAAGGCGACCGTCTTTCCTCCCGCGTTGGGCCCGCTGATGACGAGCACGCGTCCCGCCGTCACGGCGAGATCGCTCGGGATGACGTCGCCTTCACCGCGCGCGTCCGCTTCGAGCGCGAGCAAAGGGTGGCGGAGGCGCACGAGATCGAGGGTCGGTGTGGGATCGATGATGGGAAAACGAAGCTTCAGCTCGTGGGCGAGCTTCACGGTGGCGCGGAGCATGTCGGCGCGGGCAATGACGCGGCGCACGTTTTCGATTCCGGGGAAGTCGTCTGCGAGAAGCGTCGAAAGACGTGTGTAGACTGCAAGCTCTTCTCGTGCGACGTCTCCTTCGAGCATCTTGAGGCGGTTGCCGAGCGGGATGATCACGCGTGGCTCGACGAAGATCGTCGCTCCGCTCGCGCTGGAGGAGTGCACGATGCCCGGGAAGCGCTCGTGGGAGTCCGATCGCACGGGAAGAACGAAACGCCCTTCGCGCTCGGTGACGAAGCGGTCTTGGAGGACCTGCTCGTACTTCTGCATCACGTCGTCGAGGCGACTCATGATGCGGGTGCGTGCGTGAGAGCGCTCTTCGCGTAGGCGCTTCAATTCGGGAGTCGCGTTGTCTTTTAGCGTGCCATCGAGATCGAACACGCCTGACACTTCGTCGGCGAGGGCGTCGAGCGTCGGATCCGTTGCGAGCGTCGTTTGGAGGGTCGGCGCGGACTCTTTCTTGGCATTGAGAAAGCGTCGCAGCGCGCGCGCATTCGCGAGGAGATCGGCAATGGCGCGGAGCTCGACAGGCGCGAGCACGCCGCCCACGCGGAGACGTTCGACGGCGTCGTCGACGTCGGTCGTGATGGTGAGCGGAAGCTCGCCACCGCGGTCTGCGATCTGCACCGCCTCTTCGGCTTCGCGCAGACGCTCGAAGACCTCTTCACCTTCGGCGAAATCCAATCGCGCGGCTTCGCGCTTTCCCATAGCGCTGTCGCACCTCGACGCGAGGGCTGCCTTGAGGCGCCCCCACTCGAGATCGGCGAGCGCCTTTTCGTTCACTCTTCGCCCGTGCCAGGCGCCGGAATCGAATGTCCTTCCCGTTCGAGGAAGCGAAAGATCGTTCGCGGATCGACGCCGAGATCACGCGCGGTTTGCGTGCGGTTGCCGTTGTTTCGCTCGAGGATCTCGAGCACGTACTTGCGTTGGAATTCTTCTTTGGCTTTTTCGAGTGGAAGAATCGAAGACTCCGCGGCCTTGCCGAGATCGAGATCTTCCGGAGTGAGGAGATTCGATTCGCACAGGACGAGCGCCTTCTTGATTCGGTTCTCCATCTGGCGGATGTTCCCTGGCCACGCGTACTTCTTGATCGCCGTCATCGCCTGCGGCGTGAAGCCCTGGACGTTGGAGCTGAGCTCGATCGCGAACTTCGAAAGGAGCGCCTTTGCAATCACGAGCACGTCGTCGCCGCGATCGCGCAAAGGCGGCATCCAAAGATTGACGACGTTGAGGCGGAAGTAGAGGTCTTGCCGAAACCGTCCTTCGCGCGCCTCTTTTTCGAGATCGCGGTTGGTCGCCGCGACGATGCGAATGTCGACCTTCTCGGGCTTCGAATCACCGACGCGCGTGACGACGCGCTCTTGCAGCGCGCGGAGAAGCTTCACTTGAAGATTGAGCGGAAGCTCGCCGATCTCGTCGAGAAAGAGGGTGCCCTTGTCGGCGACTTGGAACTTGCCGGGGCGTGAGGCGATCGCGCCCGTGAAGGCGCCTTTCACGTGACCGAAGAGCTCGCTCTCGATGAGGTTCTCGGGGATCGCGCCGCAGTTGATGACGACGAAGGGCCCATTCACGCGATTAGAACGACGATGCAGTTCGCGCGCGATGAGCTCCTTGCCAGTGCCCGTTTCGCCGGTGATGAGCACGCTGATGTCGGTCGTGGCGACCTTCTGCAGCTTGCGGAAGACCTCCATCATCGAAGGACACACGCCGATGATGTCGCCGAAGCGCTTGTCTTGGAGCTCGGCCGAAAGCTTCTCCGTGTCGGCGCGGAGAGACGAGAGCAAGAACGCGTTTTGGAGAATGAGCGAGGCTTGCGCTGCGAAGATCGAGAGCACGTCGAGCTGCGTGCGCTCGAAGAGTCCCTTCACGCGATCGTTGCCGACATAGAGCGCGCCCGTGACGTGACCTTGCGCGACGAGTGGCGCGCACATCACGCTCGAGAGCCTCAGCGCGACGACGCTTTCACTGGAGCCAAACTGCGCGTCGGTGACGGCGTCGCTCACGATGACGGGCTTTCCCGTCTCGAGCACCTTGCGAACGATGCTGTCACTGATGACACCCGTGCTGTCGGCGATGGCTTCTTTGTTGACGTGCCGTGACGCGCGGACGACGGGCTTGTCTCCCGCCTCTCCGTGCTCGAGGAGAAGAATGAGGCCTTTTTCGCCGCCCGTGACGTCGAGGACGGCATCGAGCATGGACTCGAGAAGGCGATCGATGTCGCGGAGCTGGATGAGCTTCTCGCTGAACTCGAAGAGCTTGCGCAGGCCTGCCAGGGGATTGAGGCTGCCGACGTTCTCGTCGCTCGAAGGCGCGTTGCGTGCGACTTCCTCGAGCATGCTGAACGTGAAGTTCGCGGTTCCAAGGGTGACGCGGTCGCCGTGCACGAGACGTACGCGGCGCTTTTTCTTTCCGTTGATGAGGATCTCGCCCGTGCGATCGATCTCTTCGAGATTGAAGTCGCGTCCGTCGAACAAGATTTGCGCGTGCGCCTCCGCGAGGCCATCCGCTTTGACCGACGCGTCGTTGTCGGCTGCGCGGCCAATCGTGAAGATGGGCTTATGGAGGGGAAAGGCACGCGGCGCGCCTTCCGGTGGAAACCACTTGAACGTAGGCATCGGACTCTCGTGAAAGGGCCCCCGAAAAAAGGGGCTGAGTAAGAAGCCTCGCAGTGAAGCAAAGGCAAAGCAGCAACGAAGAGAAGGACCTCATTCTAAACGAGAACCGCCAATGCGCCCGTGCGAGATTTCGAGCTGCTTTTGCTTTAATCCGTTCTCGAAAGGAGGGGCTCGCCGAATCTTTGATTTCGGAACGAGATGGAGTAGCGTTCCGCCCTTCGGGGTGAGAACGACATGAAATTCGCTATTCTCTTTTCAGTTTGCGCGATCAGTCTCTCGGTTTGGGCCTGTGGAGGCGGTGAGAAGCCGCCACTGACGCCAGAAAACGATCTTGTCGATTCGGATAGCGGCGTCGAGGCGCCCGGTGCGGCGAGCGCGTTTCCCGCGCCTTCCGTGACGGTGCCCACGGTCGCGCCGGCCGTGTCTGCCCCCAAGAAGTAAGCCCCAGCCGCACCCTTTCGCGGAAAGGGTGCTTGCCGAGTGGTCTCGTTAGGGGATGGGCAGGCTCGCGTCTCCCGTGCAGTCGGACACGCAGGTGCCGCAGCTCGATGCGACGCTCGCGAGAAGAGCCGTGACCTTGAAGGCCTGGAGGGGATTCAAGCCCGCGTCCGAGATGCACGAAGCCAAGCAGGGCGTGATGCCGAGCGAGAGGCAGGAGGGGTTGAAGCCGCACTTCAGAAGGTCGACGCAGGTCGGGTCGCCCGCGCACGCCGCAAGCTCTGGAGCGCATGTATTTTGCACGCATGCGCCACAGCTCGCGAGACCGGGGGGCAATACACCGGCCGCGTCGAACGGCGAGCCCGTCTCTTTTGCATCCTTCGTGGATCCGCCGTCTTTGATTCCCGTATCGGACGACGCGCTGTCTTCGTGCTGCGCATCGGCGTGAGATACGTCGGCGTTCGAGGCATCGACGCCTGGTCCGATGACGGCCTCTTCGTCCGAGCCACACGCGGCCGTCGCAACGAACGGCGCGGCAACGATCATCGCAGCGAGTGCGCGGAGGGACCAAGATTCGGCGTGGAACATCCGGCGACTCTAGAACAGAACGATGGGTTCTTCGCGTCAGAAATACGCTAGACCTCTCGGCTCATGCATCCTCGTGCTCCCATCGCCGTTCTCGCAATTGCCGCCATTCTCCAGGCCTGCGGAGGGACCGACAAACCCGTCACCGCACCGACGACCGGGGCGGTGACGGCCGAAGGAGGATCGGCGAAAAAATCCGATATCGCCCTCGGCGCGGCCGGCCCTTGGGAAGAGTCGCATGCGCCTCTCCCCGTGAGCTCGAACGATCCCATGTGGGGCAAGCGTGAAGCGCCGGTAACGCTCGTCATCTTCTCGGATTTTCAGTGCCCGTTCTGTTCGCGACTCGTCCCGACGATGGATCGCATCAAGACGACCTACGGCCCGAACAAGGTCCGCATCTTTTGGAAGAACCGTCCGCTCTCATTTCATCCGGGCGCCAAGCCCGCCGCAGAGGCCGGAACGGCCGTCTTCTTCGCCAAGGGCTCGGACGCCTTTTGGTCGTTCCACGACGCCGCGTTCGAAAACCAGCGTGAGCTTTCGGGAGACGCCGACGCGAGCATTGCCCGCTGGGTGAGCCAGCAGCGCGTCTCGCCTGCCGAGCTCGATCGCAACCATCGCAAGGCCGAAGAGAAGGTCAAAGAAGACATCGAGCTCGCCGACAAAGTGGGCGCGACGGGAACACCTGCAACCTACATCAATGGCGTCAAGGTGAGTGGTGCGCAGCCGTTCGACAACTTCCAGAAAGTCATCGACATCGAGCTCGCCAAAGCCCTCGCGAAGATCGCCGGTGGAACTCCTCCTTCGGACCTCTACACGGTCGCAAGCCGCGAGAACTTCGCGCCCGAGCCGGAAGAGCGCGACGAAACGATCGACGAAAACAAAACGGTCTGGAACGTTCCCGTCGGCGCGAGCCCCACGCGCGGATCTGCAGATGCGCTCGTCACGATCGTCGAGTTCGGCGATTTTCAGTGCCCCTTCTGCGTCCGCGCGCAACCGACCGTTCAAGAGATCGACCGCAATTATCCGGGCAAAGTTCGCTTCGTCTTCAAGCACCTCCCGCTCCCCTTCCACCCGCGGGCGCTGCCTGCCGCGCGTGTCTCGATGCTCGCCAAGGCAGAAAAAGGCGACAAGGGCTTCTGGTCCGTTCACGACACGCTCTTCGGGAACGGCGGCAAGCAACTCGAAGACAACGATCTCGTCGAAGCCGCGAAGGCGATCGGGATCGCCCCCGCAAAGACCAATGCGGCGATCGCGAGCACGCGGCCCGTCGCGGCCATCGACGACGACCAAGCGCTCGCGAAGCGTCTCGGCGTCAACGGCACGCCCACCTTCTTCATCAACGGCCGCAAGCTCACGGGCGCGCAACCGTTCAATGCGTTCAAGCCGCTTCTCGATCAAGAATTCGCTGCCTCAGAAGCTCGCGTGAAGAGCGGCACGCCTGCCGCGAAGGTGTACGAAGCGATCATCAAAGACGGACAGAAGGGCGACACGGCCCAAGCGATCAAGCCCGCACCGAAGGGCGCACTTCCTTCCGCCGACGCGATCAAAAATCTGACGATGACGATTACGACGCCTGGAACGGGCGCCGTTGCCAATCCCGGTCAGACGGTGCGTGTACACTACATCGGCACCTTGCTCGACGGGAGCAAGTTCGACAGCTCGCGCGACCGCGGCACCCCCTTCGAGTTCAAGCTCGGCGGCGGTCAGGTAATCAAAGGCTTGGACCAAGGCGTTCTCGGAATGCGCGTCGGTGAGACACGCACGCTCGTGATCCCTTATGACCTCGCCTACGGCGAAGCGGGACGGCCGCCGAAGATCCCCGCGAAGTCGACGCTCGTCTTCGAGGTCGAGCTTTTGGGCATCAAGTGAGCGCAGGCTCCATGACGTTTGAGCGGCGAATTTAGACTTCCGTGGAAAAAG
>JAHFDV010000372.1 GCA_023248815.1 Myxococcales bacterium | reverse complement strand
CGTCCCTCGACCGTTCAAGTTGCAGGGACCTCCAAGTGTATCGGATGCCACAGCTCGACTCCCGACGGGAACTTCGTCGGGTTCTCTTATCGCGACGTTCCCGAAGGTGACGGAACGACCTACGTCGGATTCTCGAATGCGAAGGGCGCCGACGCCGGCAAGCCCTCGTACATGACGTCGCAAGCCGAGACACTCCTCTCGCGCCACGAGCAAGAGAAGCCCGTCTTCACGAAGGCACATTATCAGCAGGGAGATCGCGTTGCGATTTCACTCCTTCGCTCGCCGCCCTCCGGTTTCGACATCATTTGGACCGACCTCGAGACGACCTCCGTCGACGAGGGAACGGGCTGGGGAAAATTCGCACGCACGAACGATCCGAAACCCTACGCAGCGCTCGCGAGCGCAAGCCACGATGGCAAGTCGATCGTTTACGTCTCGACGGACACGGCAAACACCGCCGGAACGATCGTGACCAACGGCGAGCTTCGAACGATCCCCTACAACGCCCGCAAGGGTGGAGACTCGACGGAGGTCGTCGGAGCGAACACTGCAGGCTACAAGCAATTCTACCCCGAGTACTCTCCGGACGATCGCTTCATCGCCTACAACCGCTCTCCAGTTTTGGGCACGGATGGCAAGACGCGCAACAGCTACGCGGATCCCAGCGCAGAGGTTTACGTGATTCCGAGCGCGGGCGGCACGTCCAAGCGAATTGCAGCCAACGACCCTCCCGCATGTTCCGGCGCGAAGAGCCCAGGCGTCTTCAATTCATGGCCGAAATGGTCGCCTTCGGTCCGCACGGCCGACGGCAAAGACTACTACTTCGTCGTCTTCTCATCGGCGCGTAACAACGGCACGGCGCGCTTCGGAGCTCGCCTTTACGTGACGACGCTCATCGTCGAAAACGGAGTCATGACGACGACGCCCGCACTCTATCTTTGGAATCAACCTTCCAACGAAGACAACCACTCGCCCAGCTGGGACGAGCTCGCAATTCCGAGACCGAACTGAAGTCCGCGCGCTCGCTCACGGATCACGACTGAGCGGGAACCAGTGTTCGAGTGCGCCGGATTGCTTCTGGCGCACGATCTCACCTTTCACGAAGCCCCACGCCGCGAGATCTTCGCCGTCGGTGAAGGCGAGCACCTCGGCTCCCTCGTACGCCGCGAACTTCTCGAACGTCGCGCCCCAATCGCGCGTGCACAGGAACGTCGAGCCGGTCGTCGATCCGCGTAGAGCAAAACAAGCGCCGCGCGCCGTTGGCATGAGCTCGTCACAAGCGCCGGCTTCTGCATCCGTTTTCACGACGCTCCACGTGTCGCCGCCATCGCTCGTCCGTGACACACGAATCTCCCTTGCAGAATCTGTGCATAGTACACCGTTTTTCCCATCGGCAGAAAAGCGTGGAACGAACGAGACGATGTCGTCTTTCGCGAGCTTCACGGCCTTCCATTCTGGTTTCTGCAGCGAAGCCACGAGAAGCTTCGTCACGACGCGCGCGTCTTTGGTCTGCATCGACGAGGCAAAGAAGAGTCGCTCGGGCGCCTCGACGATCGCGCCGCGTTCACGCGCCTTCGCGACGGTCTTCCATTCCTTGCCATCGTCGAGCGAACGCAACGTCGAGGTCCCCACGGAGGGATCCAATGTGGCGGAAGGCCGCGCGACAATCGTCAGAATGGGCGCGCGATCGACGAACGTGAGGCCGATCGGAATCGAGACGCCGGGCACGACGCGCCTTTCCCACGTGGCCCCATCGTCGCGCGAAAACTGAAGGACGAGCGGCTTGCCGTCTTCGTTGTCGGGCGCGAGCCACACCGTTTTTCCGGATGTTCCGAAGAGCAATTCACACGTTCCCACGTGCGCGCACGCGAGCTCGGCCGGGGTGCGATCTTTGAAGACACGCCCGTTGACCGTCGAATAAAGACGTCCGTCGGCAACGACGAACCCGCGACCCGCGGCGTCGAGCGATACGTGGCTGATCTCCTTCCATTCGAGGAGGGCTGGGTTTTTCGGCTGCGGATGTCCGTCACGCGAGGGAAGCGTGACCACACGAAGATCGTCCGATAGAGGCGCTTTTCGTTCGTGCACGCAGCTCGCCATCGCGCTGAGAGCGAGGATCGAGAGAGCTGCGTGACCAAGGCGGAGCATATGAAAGCTTAACATGCGTGCTCGCTCGAAGCTTCCAAGCCGGAAACCCGATGGAAGTCGCGATGGCGCGTCCCCTCCTGCGCAGCCGCGATCGACGTTGGCGGCTTGGACGGGCGACGTCTAGACGGCCACTGCGAATTCGCGAAGCGCAGCATTCAAGCTGACCTTGCGATCGGTATTCGCGTTGCGATGCCCGATGATGAGCGCACACGGCACCCCGAACTCGCCTGCTGGGAACTTCTTGAGACGCGTCCCGGGAATCACGACGGCGCGCTCGGGAACGTGACCCTTCGATTCGCGCGGCGTATCTCCCGTCACGTCGATGATGACCGTCGAGCTCGTGAGCACCACGCCGGCGCCGAGCACTGCCTCTTTGCCGACGCGAACGCCTTCGACGACGATGACGCGCGAGCCAACGAACGCGCCATCTTCGATGATGACGGGTTGTGCGCCTGGTGGCTCGAGCACGCCGCCGATTCCGACGCCGCCTGCGAGATGCACGTCTTTACCAATTTGCGCGCAGGAGCCAACCGTCGCCCAGGTGTCGACCATCGAGCCTTCGCCGACGCGAGCTCCGATGTTGACGTATCCCGGCATGACGATCGCACCGCGCTCGACGAACGCTCCATAGCGAACGACCCCGGGGGGCACGACGCGAACGCCTGCTTTATCGAGGTTTTTCTTGAGAGGAATCTTGTCGTGGAATTCGAACGGACCGACCTCGATCTTCTCCATTTTGCGCAGGCCGAAATAGAGCAGGATCGCCTGCTTCACCCACGCGTGCGTCGTCCACTCTCCGCCTTCCGTAGAAGGCGGAGAAGCGACGCGAAGAACACCGCTGTCGAGATCGGCAATGACCGACTCGACAGCAGCAATGACGTCACGACTTTCGAGCTTGGAGCGATCGGCAGTTGCCTGCGCAATCAGCTCTTGGCGTGGATCGGGTGTCGTCATTTCGAACTTCAGCTTTCGGGTTCAGCCGGCCGTCGGCGCGACTTCGTTCGCGGGGAAGAAATAGGCGATTTCGCCCTTGGCGTTGTCGAGCGAGTCGGAGCCGTGAACGGCGTTCTCGCCGACGTTGGCGCCAAACTTCTTGCGGAGCGTGCCGGCTTCCGCTTTCGCGGGATCCGTGGCTCCCATGGTGGCGCGGTAAGCGGCGACGGCGTCTTCCTTTTCGAGGACGGCGACGACGACGGGCGAACGCGTCATGAAAGTGACGAGCTCACCGAAGAAGGGACGCGCCTTGTGAATGGCGTAAAAGCCTTCGGCGACGTTCTTCGGAAGGTGCGTGCGGCGAAGAGCGACGATTTTGAAACCGGCCTCTTCGAGGTGGGCGAGGACAGCGCCGGCCGTGTTCTTTTCGACGGCGTCGGGCTTGATGATGCAAAGGGTGCGTTCGAGTGCCATTGTGTTTTTCTCCGGTGACGGTGGGCGCTTGTAGGCGGATTTGCGTATCAATTCAAGAGGCGTTGGGGCGTTTTCACTCTAATCTGGCGCCGCATGCGTCTTCGCCTCTTCCTCTTTCTTCCCTTCACCATTCCCTTCGCTCTCTCCGTTTTCGCCGCGTGTGGCGGTGACGACGCCGCGCCTCAACCCGCCGCCGATGCATCCGCGCTGACGTGCGAGGCAGGCAAGCTCGACTGCAATCTCGTTGCTGGCGACGGATGCGAGAGCGAGAGCAAGAGCGACGTCAACAACTGCGGAGCCTGCGGCGTCGTCTGCGAAGGTTCGACCTGCGAGAACGGCAAGTGCTTGGCCAGCGGGTGCGGCCTTCCCAATCGATTCGAATGCAACGCGCAGCCCGCCGATGGCTGCGAGACGGATATCAGCACGAGCGCCACGAGCTGCGGCCATTGCGGCCACGCGTGTGCCGCGGGGAAAACGTGTGCCGATTCGACGTGCACGGAAGACGTGCTTGCCGACGACATCCAGGAGCCGTTCGGCATCGCGCTTTCGGCCGACAGGGTCTTCTTCACGAAACGCGACGGCAAGGTCGGAAGCGTCGACAAGGACGGAAAGACGAAACCCGTATTCCACTTCATCGACCGCAATACCCCGCGCGCCATCGCAGTCGATGCAACCTACATGTATTGGCTCGACGAAGGCGATGTCGAATCGATCGGAATGGTTCTTCGCGCGAAGCTCGACGGGACGTGTGAGCCCGCGACCCCCTGCCCCGTCGTCCTCGCAGAGACGCAAAACAAGCCTCGCGCGCTCGCCATCGACGCGACGGACGTCTACTGGATCAACTCTGCGAGTGGCCTCGGCGATGCGACCATCTCGAAGACCCCTGTCGCCGGCGGGGCGACGACGGTTCTCGCCACCAAGCTCTTGCGCCCGCACTCGATCAAGGTCGACGCAACGCACGTCTACTATTCCCTCGAGAATGGTGGCGTCTACCGGATGAAGAAAGACGGGACGGAGTCGGCGCTTCTCACGGCCGGTACGGGCGTCAAGGGAATCGACGTCGACGAAGGCGGCGTATTCTACGCATCCAATGGCCGCGTCTATCGCACGCCGAAGACGGGGGCAAAGACGCCCGACCTCATCGCCTCCATCGCTTCTCCGGTCGCCGTCAAGGCCGACACGGCACACGTGTACTTCACTGTGTACAACGAGGTGCGTCGTGCGCTTCGCGACGGCAGCTGCAAAAACGAGGGTCCGTGCGCTCAGCCGATCGGCAAGGGCCGCGTTTCGGGGATCGTCGACGACGTCAGCAATCTCGCAACGGACGGAACCTACATCTACTGGGCCAATGTCTACGGCAAGAGCATCGTCCGCGTCGAAAAGTGAAGGCACGTGACCGCACAAACGTTCACGAATGACCTTTACGCGCGACCGCAAAGGCGCGATCCTTATCGACGATGAGTTCGTCTGGGGACTCCATGCCTCCGCCTTCGCAGCGGACGATGGTCGTTTCGGCTCGCACCGATGCGGTAGCTGGTAAGCGCTCGCGCGCTGTTCTCACGACGGCGGGCAAAGGCGAGACGGCGCGCGTTCTCATTCTGCCGGAATCGGGAATGGTCTCCCTTGGTCGCTCGAGCTCCTGTACCTACCGCTTCGAAGAAGCGAGCGTCTCGTCCGTTCACGCGCGGATCGCGCAGGTGAGCGGTCAATTCATCTTCACCGACAACGGCTCGACGAACGGAAGCTTCGTCAACGACGCGCGCGTGACGGAGCCCGTCGTCCTCAAGGAAGGCGATCGCATTCGCCTCGGACCGAACTACTTGCTGCGGTTCAGTCTCGTCGATCCCGACGAAGAAGAAGCCCTCAAGCGCATGCACGAGGCTGCCCTCATCGACGGTCTCACGCGCGTCTTCAATCGCAAGCATCTCGAAGAGCGACTGGACGCAGAAGTCGCTTTCGCGAATCGCCACAAAACCGAGCTCGTCGTCATCGTGCTCGACATCGATTACTTCAAGCGCGTGAACGATACGTACGGCCATCAAGCCGGCGACGCTGTCCTCAAGCACATCGCCCAAATCGTCCAAAACTGCCTTCGCGCAGAAGACGTTCTCGCGCGCTACGGCGGAGAAGAGTTCGTAGTCGTCGCCCGCGGAATCAATCTTTCGCAAGGCTGCGCTTTTGCCGATCGCCTCCGGCTCGCGATCGCGCGAAGCAGCGTGAACGTCGGCTCGCAAGATCTGCAAGTGACGGCCAGCCTGGGCGTCGCCTCGATCCATTGCTGCACGAGCGAGCGCACCAAGACCGCGTTCTTCGAAGTCGCCGACAGCCGCCTCTATCGAGCGAAAGAAGGCGGACGCAACCGCGTAGTAGGCTGGCCCGAAGAGTAAACGCGCGCGGCGGCCTGCTGCGCGGCCTGAATCGTCGGTCGGTCGTCCTCAGCGTACGGTCGTACGCTTCCGGGGACCTTCCTAGCTTCAGGTCGCTCGCTACGGCCGACGCGGGCGTTTACTGGCGTAGTGGGTAGGGCGCCGAAGAGCGCAGCTTGCTTCGCTCGCTGCGGAGAGAGCGAGAGCAGATTGCT
>JAHFDV010000371.1 GCA_023248815.1 Myxococcales bacterium | reverse complement strand
GGCGGTCACGGGAGAGACGAACTACGACCCCGACACCCTCGACGAGCTCGCGATCGAGAAGGTGAACGACGTGTTCTTCCAAAATCTCGATCGCGTCGCGGGTCAAACGAACCGCAAGCTTTCAGGCACCGGACGTGAGCTCGCGATCATCCGATTCACTTCCCTCGCCGACATGACGAGCCAGACGTACAACTCGAAGCCGATGATGGGGTTCACTCTCCTCAACGTGAAGCAAGTCACCGACGCGCGCAGCTATTCCGTGCCTCAGATCAACGACCTTCGCCTCTTCATCAACAAAGACAACAAGACGTTCGACAAGATCTTCGATGTCTCGTTGGCGCGTACGCAGAACCTTCCGAGGAACGCGAAGACGAACCCGATCGGATCGAAGTTCTCGTACCCGTAAGCAGAGCCGGTCCTGACGTCATCGCGCTCGCATGGCCTACGCGATGACTCGGAATCGTTCTCTCGTTTGGCGTTAGCGGCAGTTCGCCGGCAACGACGACTGGAGCTGCCGGCACGCGGCGTCGCGTACGGCAGGTGACTGTCGCGCGTAGAGCGTACGCGTCTGGCCGACGATCTGACGCTTCGTGGCTGCTGGAACCGAAGGGAGTCCGCAGCGCTCGAATCGTTGAAGGTAAGCCTCGCAGACCACGCCGACACCGCTACCCGAGTTCGTCGTCGTGTCGACGTCGTCATAGGAGGGCTTGCCGAATCCGCCGAGAGCTTGCGACATCGAGAAGTAGAACGCGCCTGCTCCGACCGCGCCGATGAACGGCAGGTTCATTCCGTCGAGGCGATAAACGTAGCGATCACCATCACGCTTCATGTCCAGACCGAACGACGACGAGAGGCGTTTGTCGCCTGTGAGCACGAAAGCATCGACGGGGAACTCGGCCTTCGATGCCATGGTTCGCACGGTCGAATCCTTGAGCGCGGCATCGGCAATTCGGCCGACATCAACCCAAAGGAGGAGCGACTTCGCTTCGAGCGGATCGATGGCGGCAAGGTGCCCCTTGTCGTCGTCGAGCGTGTCCTTGCCATCGGCCGCGGCGAGAATGCGCGCAGCGATGTCCTTGGAGCCTGCAGCGAGCACGAACCGCTTCTTCTTCGTGACGAGCTCGATGCGAGGCAACGAAGCGTCCTTTGGATCGAGCACGAGATCGTCGTCGGTCCCCGTCATCGTGAACGGAGCGCCGACGGCCTTCGCTTTGAACGCGGCGACCGTCTTCTTGATGATCGCTTCATCTTTGATCTCTTGCACCGAATAGACGCCGAAGTCGTCCCAGGAGAACTTCGTGATCGTCTCCATCGTGGGCGTATAGCCCGCGCGCGCCATGACGCCGAAACCGCCCTCGTCGCCGACGGCGCCCAAGACGTCGCCGAAGTCGATCCCGAGCTCGGACTCCGCTTCGGTGACGTTCTTGCGGACGTCTTTCCCCTCTTTTTGCTTCTCGAGCTCCTTGAGAATCAGCTCCTTCGCTTCTTTTCCGCTGACGCCGAGGCTCGAGCGATACGCGGCGTACGCGACCGTCTCCTTCGGGAAGTGCTTGTAGAGCGTGAGCTTCCCGCCCATTTTGAGAAGCTCTTTGCCGTCCATCAGGTTCGTCGCAGCGAGATCCGTCGCGAGCTGAATGCGGAGTCCCGCCTTTTCGACGGCCCCTGAAATCGCAACGGGTCCAGCGTCATTGAAGAGCTTGTCGAAGTTCTGACGATCCGAAGAAGACATGTTGCTCTTGGCCGCATCCCAGACGTCGCGGCTCACGAAGCCGACGATCGCAGCGTCGGAGAGGAAGTTCTTCTTCGCCTTCGCGAACTCGTCGGAATCGGCAAGGCTCTTTCCGCCGGATTCGATGCGGTCGACGATCTCCTTCAGGCTCTCTTCCGTTCCGAAAGCCATGATCGACTGCTTCTCGAACCAAACGATCTTGTCGTTGCCGGAAGTATGCAGACGCGAGAGCGCCTTTTCGGTCGGCGAAATGGTGCCCGTGTCCTCGCTCGAGTCGCGTTCTTTCAACTCGTAGACGCGGCCATTTTTGCCGAGGCTTCCATTGGTGGAGAAGCGCTTCGAAGAAAGCAGCTTCTCGGCTGCCTTCGTGGAATCCCACGAGACGATGGCGCCGCCTTGCTTCGACTTCGAGCCCTTTTCGACGTCTCCGCCAACGGCCGCGCCGCGAAGACCGAGGGCGATGAGAATGGCGTCGTCCTTCGAGAGACCGAACGACTTTGCGAGGGCGTCTTCGGATTCTTGAATCGCCTTCTTGTCATCGAGCTTGCTGTTGTCGATGAACATCACCTTGTTGATGCCGAGCATCATCGGCTTGAAGCCTGTGCACTCGACGTAGACGTTCGTCGACTCGGGGAAGAACTTCGCGAGAGCGGACGCCGGCTGCTTGAAGATGGCGCTGTAAATCGCGTATCCGCATCCGCCGAAGAGCAGTACGCCGAGCACGGCACCTATTCCGATGATCATCGGAAGCTTGGACTTCGCTTTGCCCGCTTGCGCGCCTGCTTGCCCCGTAGGAGCACCTTGCTGCGCATTGAAAGGCTGCGAACCCGCGGGGGCTCCGAAAGGAGGCTGACCGCCCGGAGGAGCGCCATATGCCCCCTGTGGCGGGGCGCCGTACCCTCCCGATTGCGGGGGAGCGCCATAAGCGCCTTGTTGCGGCGGAGGACCGTATCCGCCCGCGGCGGGGGCTGCGCCATACGCGCCTTGTTGCGGCGGAGGTCCGTATCCGCTGGCGGCGGGAGGCGCACCGTACGCGCCTTGTTGTGGGGGCGGACCATATCCACTCTGTGCAGCCTGCACGTTTCGTAGTGCCTCGGCGAACGGCGGGTGGCCTGCGAGTGGCATCCAAGTCGAACCACCGACGGGACAGATCTGCGCGTCGCGCAGAGAGCCTCCGCGAATCATGTCGAGGATCATCGGCTCGGCGAAGGGGCCCTCTGGCTGCCCGGTTCGGATCAAGTACCACATCGAATCGTTCCCTTTCGTGCGCGTCGGCTGTCGACGCGCCGCGAGGCTAACAGATCGATTCGAGGAGAGGGCGCAATCGTGCGCTCATTCCCTCGTCGCATGACAGCGTCGGCGCATCACGCCAAGCGCTTCAGAATACGCGCGCTTCGACCTTGATGCTGTCGCCGGGCTGCAGCGGAATGTCCGTCTGTCCATCCGAGATCCCCTGCACGTCGACGACCGCAGTCACGGTCTTTCCCTTGACGACTTCGCGACGGAGGACGACGGCCTTCTGATCGGCGATCGAGGTGAATCCGCCCGCAAGTCCGATGGCGTCGAGCAGCTTGATGCCCTCGTTCCAGGGATAGATGCCGGGTTTCTGCACCTGCCCGAGGATCGCGACTTTCTTCGACGCATACGTTCGCGGGAAGACGCTGACGATGGCGTTGTATCGCACCTTCGCTTCCGCCAGCTTCGTGCGGATGAGGTCGCTCACCTGATTCGTTTCGAGGCCCGCAACGTCGAGCTTGCCGACGTAAGGGAACATGATCGTTCCGTCGCCCTGGATTTTGTATTCCTTGGGGAACGTCTCTTCGTGGACGATGATCTCGAGGGTATCGCCAGGGCCAACGCTCGTGGAGGTCGTCGCTGGCGGAAGATCTTTGATCGAGGTCGTACCGCGCGAGCCGCCGCATCCCGTGAAGAGGGCGACGAGCACGAGGAAGAAGACACCGAGGGAGCGCATCTTTCGAAACGCAATCACTTCTACGGACGACAGCTTACTTGCGAGTCGACTCACGCTTCGATCACATGAACCAGCGCACGCCGAGGAAACCCTCGAAGCGCTGCCAGTTGAGATCGAACACGTTCGTCGAAGTGGGCGAGATCGGAAGCTGCGTGTTGCTGATGTTTTGCGTGTAACGAACCGTCGCCATGAGCGCGACCGTGTTCGTGAAGCGGTATTCGCCGTAGAGACTCGCGTCGAGACGCAGGTCCGTCCAGCCGTCGTTGATGACCGCGCCGCTCGTGAAGAGCGCTTGCGGATACTGAATGCCAGCGACACCGCCTTCGAGCGTGAGCGCGAGACGACCCGCGAAGCTGTAGAGCAGCTGCGCATAGCCGCGGTTGTTCGTGATGTAGCCGCCGAGAAGGTTGTTCGAGAAGTCGCGCGTGAAGCCGACCGCAAGCGAAGAGAGCGCCAACGAAACGTTTCCGTCTTCGGGGGCTGCAGGGTTCGCAGTGAGATAGAAGCGCATTTCGGCTTGGCCGATGATGCTGTCGAATTGCTTCACGGTGGAGAACGCGCCCTTGGCGTCGTTGAAGCTTCCACCGTAACCAGCCATCGCGCGGAGGCTGACACGCGGCGTGAAGAGCGTGCTCACGCCGAGACGGGCGCGAATCGGCGTCGAGTCGTAGACGGCGTAGGTCGCACGTTCTTTGTCCGGCATGTTCGCGATCGTGAACGTACCGTCGAACAGGAACGCCGTGCGCGGACGCGCCTTCCAGCGACCACGCGTGTAGATGTTGTGCGTGTCACGATTGAAGCCCGTACCGACGGTCTCCTCGTAGCGCGTGCCTGCGTAGGTGTAGCCGACGCGCCAATCAAGCGTTCCCCCGCCGGGGATCGCGATGAGCTCTGCACCGCCGCCGAAATCGACGCGGTTGAACGACGTGGCCGGGAACGGAATTCCCTGCGCGCTCGCTTGAATCGTGCGCTCGACATTGCCGTAAACCGCGGCGCCAAATGGGCGCTGGGGCAGGATGTCGAGGCGAAGATTGCCGAGAGCGCTGATGCTGTCTTGCTGTCGGATGATCGCATCGCCGAAGAACTTGCGGTACGTCGCGGCGAGCGTGCTTCGGAAGGCAACCTTTGGCGGCTCCGCTGTCGACGTGTCGCCCTCTTTGCGCTGCTGCGTGAGCGTGCTCAACGAGAGCGACGGCGTGATGCGCATGACCCACGCATCGACCGGATTGCCGTTCGTGATGTTCGGCCCGGTCTTGGTCGTTCGGTAAAGCCAGTTCGAATCGTATCCGAACTCACCAGCTACGCCCGGATGAAGCTCGAAGTCTCCGACACGAACGCCGATGCCTTCGGAGTAGCGACGATCTTTCAAGAACGTCGGCGCGTTCGAAACAGCCATCGCGTCTTGCGCGAAAGCGGGCGTCGCAAACCCAGTTAGGGCTACCAATCCGAATGCGAGACTTGCTCTTTTTTTCATCAAATCGCTTTTCGCCTCACGCTAAGAACTGCGGCCCCTTGTAGTCTATTTCGTGAAATAGGACACCAATTTTTTCAAACAACTTCAGGACTTCGACGATGCAGAGAGTGTCTTTCGCTGGCCGTTGGCCGGTGCTCGATGACGCTCGAAACGAATGAGTGATCGGCAGCAAAGCTCGCTTACGCGTGCGGCAAAAAGCTCGACAGCGAGGCTCTATCGACGCTCAAAATGATTCGCGTCCCCTCACCAAACACAGGCTCCGCCAGTAACACAGCTCCGCCAATAACACAGCTCCGCCAGCAACATAACCGGCAGCGGAGCTCAGTCGACGCAGGACGTGCACGCAGGCGGCTGCGTGAAGACCGGCGGCGGCGTCGTCGGGAACTGCGTTACTTCGATCGGATCCGGCATGGTCGAATCGACGGTCGCATTCACTTTGGTGTCGCCAACGAAGCCGGCTTCCTCACCGATGCACTGGTTCACTTCACTGACGAGCTGATCGGCGCGCTCAGCGAGCGTGCGAATCATCACGAACTCATGTTTGGCGCCGCCCGAGTCATTGCTGTCTGCGGCGGCCTTCAAAGTGCGAAGACGATCTTTGGCCGAACGAACGGCGACGTCCGCTTGCGAGCACTTGTCGTCTGCGCAGATCGCCTTCACGACGTCACGCGCTTCACGAGCCTTCCACATCGTGCGGCAAACACGCTGCGAGGTGGTTCCCATCGCATCGGTCAAGCGCTGCGCTTCCGCGAGCTGATCTTTCGGCGTCGCCGGAACGGGCTTTTTCAATGCGATTTGGCCGTTCTGCTCGTCCGTTTTTCCAGCAGGTTGTGCGGTAGCAGCTTGCTGCGCGGCCGCGGTTCCCGCGAACGCAACGCCGAGGAGAAGAAGGACACTGATTTTCTTGGCTGAACGCATGTGAGGCTGGGTTCCAGACTAGGAGGATTGACGTAACCTGTCAATCAA
>JAHFDV010000370.1 GCA_023248815.1 Myxococcales bacterium | reverse complement strand
GGGGCATCGGAAAGTATTCTTCGACGTCGCTGTCCGTGAAGGGCGCGACGACCGAGTGAAGATGGCTGCGACGCGCGGCGACCGCAAAATGGAAGCCTTTTCCGATGGGAGCACGCGCTGCGACCGAAGCGTCGAAGATGTCGACGCCAGCGCTCGCGCGAAGGCGATCTTCGTCGGCGCGCCGCGTCTTCACCGTGATGAGACCTCCGAGCCCGCGACTGTAGGCCGCGCCGTAGCCACCGGGCGAAAGCTCGACGTTGTCGACGAGATCCGTCGCGATAATCGAGCGAACGCCGCCATCGTGATAGAGCCTCGGGACCGGGACGCCGTCGACGTACACGCGCGTGTCTTCGGGGGACGCGCCCCAAACGATGAGCTGTCCTGATCCTGCAGAGGCGCGTGCCACGCCCGGCATGCTCTCGATGACTTTGAGGACGTCGCCGCTCGTTCCGGGAAGCTTCCTTCCCTGCTCTGCGGAGATCGACGTTGCGACAGAATGTTTTTCGAGTACGGGCGTCGTCGCGACGATCTCGAGATCATCTCCGCCGCCGGCCTCTTCGGGCTTCACGAGGTCTACCTCGTAGAGGGCATCGAGCGCCTTTCCGGCTTCGAATGTCTCTTCGGTCCGAAGAGCCGTTAGCTTCTCGCCGGCGAGTGTCACGGTCTTCGCCCCGGGCTCGACATCGTCGATCTTGAACCTTCCCTCGGCGTCCGTCGTCGCCTTCTTTCCGTCCGCAAGCGTCAATGTGACGTTGGGGATCGGCTTTTGCGTTCCGCGTTCACGCACGACGCCCGTGAACGTCGCAATCTTCGGGGCTTCGATGCGGATGGAAAACTCATAGCGATAGAGGATCTTGATCGAGGAGGGTCGTCCGTCGATCTCCGCAGGCTCGAAGACGAACTGTTTTGCGGCGAGAATGGCGGCGGCATCGAATTCCACGCCTCCCGATTCGACGACCGTCGCCGACTCGACGAGTCCAGTGGCGCTCAACGTGAGCTGGAGAACGACCGCGGTCGCGTTTCCTTTTTGACGCTCGCTCTCGGGATAGGGCGCTTCGACGAACTGAAGAAGCTTCGGAGCTTTCGTGAGCTTCGGTTGGCTGCTCGCCGGTGCTTTCGTTCCGGCCTTTTCGTCACGACTCTTCTGAGCCAACGCGGCGTCGGTGACGGAGAGGGCGAGAAGGCTCGCGACGATCGTAGGGGCAAGCGATCGCATCGCTCAGAACCGAACCCCCATCACGAACGTGCTCTTCGTCGGCCTGCCGCAAAGTTGCGCCGGCTCGAATGTCGCAGCCTTTGCAGTTTCAATCGCCACTTCATCGAGCCCGTAGCCTAGGCCGTCGAGCACCTTCACCGACGCCACGCGCCCTGTCGCGTCGACGGTGATCTCGACGCGCACTTTACCGCTGATTCCAGCTTCCATCGCCGCGGCCGTCTTCGCAGGCTGCGGCACGTTGATCGGCTTCGCCTTCACGATCGGCTCGGCGCAATCCCCACCTTCGACGGCCTTTACTGGAGCAAGCACCTTGCGCGTCGTCGTCGTCGAGGCAACGGGTTTGGCGCCTCCACTTCCCGAGGGGAGTGCCATCCCACCCGCGCCACTGCCGCCCGTCAGCGAGATTCCGAAGTCGGGAGCATTGCCTGCGGCGCTGGGGGTCTCGTTGATCGCTTCGACCGTCTTCGGCGTCGAGGTCGTCTTCGTCGATGGTTCTTTGACCTTGGCTTTCGGCGCATCGACCGTAGGAGGAACGACGGGAGGCGGAGGCGGCGGCTCGGGCTTCTTACGCTCGACGATCGAGATGCTGACGTTCTCCGTCGTACGTCCCGGGCGCAAGGCGGCGATGCCTACGGCGAGGGTGCCGTGGGCCGCGATGCTCGCGATGTAGATCCAAGAGAGACGCATGAATTCGAGACGATTGTGAAGGTCGGCCGCTCGCCCCGATCAGCGCGAGCGCTCGACGTTGATCGCGAACTTCGTGATCCCTTCGAGCTTCGAGAGGTCGATGATGTGGACGACGTTCCCGTGCGCCACCTCTTGGTCGGCGCTGATGACGAGGTTGACCTCGGGATCCTTCGTGTGAACCTCGTGGAGGTGCCCGATGAGAGCGATCTCGTCGACCTCTTGATCGTTGAAGAGCGTCTTTTTTTCCTTCGTCAGCGTCACCGTCGCGACGACCGGCACGGCGTCGTCGGAGGTCGCCGTCTTCGGGAGCTCGACCTTCAAGCTCTGCGCGACGATGTACGTCGCCGACACCATCATGATGACGAGGAGAACGAGAACTACGTCGACCATCGGTGTGACGTTGATGCCGACGATCGGACCGCGTCGACCTTGTGTACCGCCAGCCATCGCTTACTCCGCCGCCTCGGCAAGCTCGCCATCGCGCTCACCGCCATTGCCCGAGTTGTCGCCGTCACCATTGCTCTCGTTCGCGCGCACCCGCTGAGCTGCAATGAAGAGCTTCGCGAGAACCCACGTATCGTTCTCGATGTCGGCGATGCGCTTTTGGACGAGGTTGTAAGCCACGACGGCGGGAAGAGCGACGAAGAGGCCGACCCCCGTCGCGACGAGCGCTTCGGCAATGCCGCTCATGACGTTGCCCATCGCGGCCTTGTTCGCGCCGCCAGATAGTTGGTGAAAGGCCTCGATGACACCGAGCACCGTTCCGAAGAGGCCAATGAAGGGCGCGTTGTTTCCGAGCGTGCCCAAGAGGTTGGATCCCTTCTCGAGCTCTTTGCGTTGCGCACCGAGCTCGCTCTCGACGGCATCACGAATCGCGTCGGGTCCGCCTTTGCTGAAGCCGAGCGAGGTCGTTAGCACGCGCGCTTCGAACGAAGGGCTTTTCGTGAGAACGTTCTCTGCCTCGGTATACTTTCCAGCGCGGAGAAGCTTCCCGACGTTCTTACGAAGCGCTTCGAAGTCGTCTTTGTGGCGACGGAAAAAGAGCCAGCGCTCGAACATCGTCGCGAACGAAAACACCGACAACGCGAGAAGGAAGTAGAGGACCCACGCGCTACCCGCGAGCGCAACTCTCAACAATCGATCGACCAACATGATGTCTCCTCTTCTAAACGCGAATCAGTAGGGAATTTCCGTCAAGAACGTGCCCGTGCGCGCGCCGCCGTTTGCGTCGACGGCAGCGAGTTGTCCGCTCTTCGCGATCGTTTTTACGAGCTTTGGCGTGCCGTCTGCATTCGCCTGGCGCTCGTAGAGCGAGAAGCGAAAGTGCACGGTGGTCTTTCCGCACGCATCGAAAAGATTGGCGTAGACGAGGTAAGATCCCGCGCTGGGCTTCTCCAAGAACGTGAGGTCCTCTCGCGCGAAGCCGTCGATGACACACGAGGCGTTCGAATCGCGATCGACGGTCCCCAGAGGAACGCCGGCGTCTGTTTCGATCGATGTCCTCGGAGACTTGCCGCTGACGACGCGCCCATTGGGCAACACCACCGACAAATCCAGATCGACGTCTTCGTCCCATTCCAGCGAGAACACGGAAGCGGGAAGTGGCGACGTTGGGATGCAGGCGTTGCCGTTGTCAGGTGTCTCCGAGCTCACACAGGTGGACAGATCGCGTTGAGTTCCTGCATGCCCATTCGCGTCGATGGCGACGAAGCGTAGCGGGTGATTTCCAGGAGGAAGGTTGCTACCGAAGTCGCACTTGGCAGCCCAAGTGAACTCTCCATTGGACTGCGGATCGGGACCGTCGACGGGCAACACCCAATAGCCCGTCCCGAGATCGCCGAACGCGAGAGCGACGGCGACTGCATCGGTGCTCGCTCTCCCCACGACGTTCTTTCCCGACTGGCGAGAGCGGATGATCGTGCTCTGCGACTCTAGCGACGTGATTGTCGGTGCGAGCTCGGTCGTCGCGGGCGGTGTCCCGGGGAGAGCACCTTCTTTGAAGGTCGCCAGGGGAACGCGCAGGGGCTCGTCGAGCGCGAGCGATTGACTCGTTCCCGAGCACGCCACGAAATACAGTGCAATCGCGGAAGCCGCGAGCAAGGACGCCAGCCTACGCACGGCGCGCATCAGAGCTCTCCCTGGAGGCGGATCGTGAATTGATCGTTTTTTAGGTCCGTGGGAACGCCGAGATTGTTGCGCGCCAACGAATCGAAGATGGCGTCGTACTGAAACGTGAGACGCACGCGCTCGGGAAAGAGAATGGCGACGAGCGGTGACACCGTGCGAATTGCGCTGTCGGTAGGGATGAGATTGCCGGCGCGCTTGTCGAAAGTATCGACGCTCGGGATGTAGTGATCGGTTCTCACGCCCACGACGACGCGCTGTTTGATCTCTTGCAGCGCCGCGGCATAGAACCCAAGGCCGCGCGTGTCGGAACCACTGGCGATCGGATCGGACGGAAAGACACCCCGATCCGCGTTCTGCGCGATGAAGAGCTCTCCGTAGAGACGGGACTTTCCAATCTTCGTGTCGACGGCGATCTCGACGTCCGCCCCGACCGCCCAGCGCTTGAAGTTTTGGGAAGGCGTGGCCGCGCTGCCGGGGATCGAGGAGATTTCTCCCTGGTCCACGGAGTTGTTCTCGTTGCCATCTTTCCAAACGAGCTGCGATTTCGTCGCTTGCTGCCCCGCGTGAAAGCCGCGTCCGTAGAGAAATGAAAAGCCACCCGAGACTCGCCATTTCTCGGCAGGAACGACATCCACTCCGAAGCGGCCCACGAGATCTTTGGCGGCGTTGGGATCGCCCGCGACACGGCCGGGCCGATCGTCGAGAGGCTCGCCGTTGACGAAGCCGAGCGCATAGCGGAGAAATCTCCATCCACCGGAGACGCGAACACCGAGGTCCGGGTCCGCAGGAAAGAGCGCAAGAGATCCGAGCGAGCGCTCCATGAAGTAGCGGCTGCGCGACGAGTCCGTCATCTCGTAGCCGAATGGAATCTCGCTGAGACCCGCCGTGAGGCGAACATACGGCGGCGCGCTGGCTTCTTCGTTGCGGTAGAGCAACGAGACCTCGGCGCGGCGAAGACCGAACGAAGGTGCGCGCGTTGTATTTCCATCGATCTCGATCGTGGTCGACGCGAATTTCCACGATCGGTCGACACGCAGGCGCGCGCGTCGGATGAGAAAGCGATCGTGATTGAGCGGTAGCCCGCCCTGTTGAATTTCGTCTTCGGAGAGCGCGCTGTGCTCGAACTGCGCTTGCACATAGCCCGAGAAAACGAGGCCATAGGGCCCGGCGATGCCGGCCGTCAGCGACGGTTCTCCTGCACCTCGCACCCATTGCGTCGCCTTCTCGTCGACGCTCGGATCACCGTTTACTTTGGGGCCCGCGCTCGAGTGCCCCGTCTCTTCTGTAGTTGCGGCCGTGGGATTTTCGCGATGATCTTCGGGCGATCCCACGCGCGCGGGTGCTTCCGTCGTGGGTGACGCGCCTGCCGGCCTCGCCGTCGGACTAGCGGACGGAGGTGCAGTGGCGGACGAAGCCGCTGCCGATGGAGCTACCGCTGGCGAGGGCGGCGCTGCAGACGATGATGCGGGGACGACAGGCGCCCCGGCATCTCCATTTTTTTGCGGCGTAGCCGAAGACGCAGGTGCGCTCGACACTTCGAAGTCGTCCTCATCCGCGTGAGCGACGCGCGCAAGAGTGACCTCCGCAAAAGCGACCCCGGCAAGCGTCACCGCGAGGGTGACCAACATTTTGGACGACACGCGCGTTCTAGCTCAGGGTACGGGCGGGAGCGGTTGTCCCGGCACGTAGAGCGGCACGCGCGTGGCGTTGTCGAACTTCGTGCATTGACCATCCGTGCATGCATTCAGGTAGTCGTCGAGCTGCGTCGGCGTTCCCGCGTCCCAATCGAAGCAGGTTGCCGCGTCGGTGGCCGCGTCGGGAACGCTCACGTCCTCGACTGCCGAGTCGGGCGTCGTGATGGGCGGACGCGACGGCGCTTGTTCGTTCGAAGACGAGCAGGCGCTGATCGCGGCGAAGGCTCCGCCGAGCGAGAGTGCAATGAGAAAGAGTGGGGTGCGTTTCATCGAATTTGCCGATCGCAGGTAAGAGGAGTTCATCAACGCGCCTCGCAGAAGTCATGACGGCATACAGGCGAGCTCGCGGGGCACTGGCCCGCACCGTCACCCGTGCACGGCGTGCAGCTCGTTGCGCTCGTCGCGATTTTTTCGAAGTA